>NZ_JAHVCI010000049.1:0-32450 GCF_019265565.1 Cellulomonas sp. PS-H5 | reverse complement strand
CCAGCCGGCCCGCGCGCGGGCAGCACGGCCGCGCGGGCGCGGCGCGGGCGCGACGACGTGCACGACCGCGCCGTCGGCCACCTGCGCGGCGACCGGCGCGGCGAGGTCGAGGACGCGGCCGGACGAGTCGAGCGCGAGCATCCCCGGCACGAGGGGCACCCCGGCGGCGGCCAGCAGCTCGCCGAGGGTGCGGGCGGCGTCCAGGGCGACGTCGAGGCGGCGGGCCCCCAGGTGCACGGCGACGCGCGTCAGGGGTGCGCCGGTCGACTGCACCGTCACGCGCTCTCCCTCCGCCGGTCGCGCGCCCGGCGGGGCGTCGGCGGCGGTCCCGCCCGCCCCCGGGCGCGGCGCCAGTCATGCTATGCGGTCAGGGCCGGTCAGCACCCCGGCCGTCCCCCCGTCCGGGGGGACCGTGGCCAGGATCGCCCGGACGGTGGAACGCCGACCGCCCCGCGCGCGCCCGTGCGGGTAGGTTGACGCCACAGGAACGTCGGGGGGCGTCTGGCTCCCCGCCCGGCAGGAGGGACCGAGCGCCGACGATGTCGATCGCGCCGCAGCAGGGGACGCGCCTCGAGCCGCCCGCCGTCCCCAGCGGACAGGTCGTCCTGCAGCCCCCGCCCGAGATCCAGGCCTCCGACGGCATCAGCGGGATGCTGGCCAACGCGATCCCCATGCTCGGGTCGGTCGGTTCGATCGTGTTCGTCGCGACCACCCAGCCCGGGCCGCGCGGCTTCATCACGGCCGGCATGTTCCTGCTGGCGTCGCTCGGGTTCGTCGGCGTCAACGGCTGGCGGCAGCGCTCGCAGCACCAGGCGCAGGTCGTCGGCGCCCGCCGCGAGTACCTGGCCTACCTGTCCGACCTGCGGAACTCGGTCCGCCAGGCCGCGGGTGCCCAGCGCCGCGCCGCGGAGTGGACCTCCCCCGAGCCCCGCGCGCTGCCCGCCGTCGCCGAGGAGCGCACCCGCGTGTGGGAGCGGCGGTCGCAGCACGACGACTTCCTGGTCGCGCGCGTCGGCGTCGGGGCGCAGCCGCTCTGCCTCGACCTCGAGGCCCCGCAGACCCCGCCGCTGGCGCAGCTCGACCCGGTGGCCGCGTCCGCCGCGCACCGGTTCCTGGTGACGCACCGCGTCCAGCAGGGCGTGCCGATGGCCTTCGACGTCCGGTCGGTCGCCCGCATCGAGGTCACCGGCGCCGCCGCGGAGTCCCGCGCGCTGGCCCGGGCCGTCGTCAGCCAGCTCGCCACGTTCCACGCACCCGAGGACCTGCAGATCGCCGTCGTCGCGAGCGACGCCGCGCTGCCCGAGTGGGACTGGGTCAAGTGGCTGCCGCACGCGCACTCGACCCGGTCCCGGGACGCCGTCGGCGCCGCCCGGATGATCGGCACCACGCTCGCCGACGTCGAGTCGCTGCTCCCCGAGGACCTGACGGACCGCCCGCGGTTCGGCTACGCCGCCGAGGCGCCGCTGCCGCACGTGCTGGTCGTGGTCGACGGCGGGCACGTGCCGGTCGGCAACGCGATCCTCACCACCGACGGCGTGCTCGGCGTGACCGTCCTCGAGCTGCCGGACCGCTGGGACGAGCTCGACGAGCCGACGACCCTGCGGCTCAACGTCGGCGGCGCGGTCGCCACCGAGGACGCCGTCCGCGCGCCGGTCGACGTGCTGCGGCTCGGCAACCCGCCCGTGCGGGTCGAGGGCGACCAGATGTCCGTCGCGGACGCCGAGGCCACCGCGCGCCGTCTGCTGCCGCTGCACGTCGAGTCGGGCCCGGAGCGCGGCGACGAGGAGGTGTCGTCCGAGCTGGTCGACCTGCTCGGCGTCGGCGACGTCCGCGACCTCGACCTCGACGTCGCCTGGCGGCCGCGCCTGCCCCGCGACCGGCTCCGGGTGCCGATCGGCGTCACCCCGCAGGGCCAGCCGGTCGCGCTCGACATCAAGGAGTCCGCCCAGCAGGGCATGGGCCCGCACGGCCTGATCATCGGCGCGACCGGCTCCGGCAAGTCCGAGGTGCTCCGCACGCTGGTGCTGGCGCTGGCGATGACGCACTCGTCCGAGGACCTCAACTTCGTCCTCGTCGACTTCAAGGGTGGCGCGACGTTCGCCGGCATGGCCGACATGCCGCACGTCTCCGCGATCATCACCAACCTCGGCGAGGAGCTCACGCTCGTCGACCGCATGCAGGACGCCCTGCAGGGCGAGATGGTCCGCCGCCAGGAGCTGCTGCGCGCCGCGGGCAACTTCGCGAACGTCGCCGACTACGAGAAGGCGCGCAGGGGCGGCCGGACCGACCTGGCGCCGCTGCCCGCGCTGCTGATCGTCTGCGACGAGTTCTCCGAGCTGCTGTCCGCGAAGCCGGAGTTCGTCGACCTGTTCGTCACGATCGGCCGCCTGGGCCGGTCGCTGCAGATGCACCTGCTGCTGTCCTCGCAGCGCCTCGAGGAGGGTCGCCTGCGCGGCCTGGAGTCGCACCTGTCCTACCGGATCGGCCTGCGCACCTTCTCCGCCGCCGAGTCGCGCACCGTGCTCGGCGTCCCTGACGCGTACACGCTGCCGCCGGTCCCCGGCATGGGCTACCTCAAGCCCGACACCACGACGATGATCCAGTTCCGCGCGGCCTACGTGTCGGGTCCGCCGAAGGCCCGCCGCCGCACCGCCACCGGCGGCACCGTCGCGGGCACCGGGCTTGCCCGGCTGGAGTCGTTCACCGCCGCGCCCGTGCTGGGCGGCGTCGTCGCCGAGCCGGCGTCCACCGAGGTCGTCGCGACCGAGCCCGAGGAGTCGCGGGCGACGTTCGACATCGCGGTGCAGCGGATGAAGGACCAGGGGCCGCCCGCGCACCAGGTGTGGCTGCCGCCGCTGGTCGTCCCCCGCACGCTCGACGAGCTCATGCCCGACCTGGTCGCCGACCCGCGGCTCGGCCTGGTGTCCCCGGGCTGGCGGTCGGCCGGCACGCTCACCGTCCCGCTCGGCACCGTCGACCGGCCGCTGGAGCAGCGCCGCGAGAACCTCACCGTGTCCCTCGGCGGCGCGGCCGGCCACATGGCCGTCGTCGGCGCCCCGCGCACCGGCAAGTCGACCGTGCTGCGCTCCGTGGTCACGGCGCTCGCGCTCACGCACACCCCGCTCGAGGTGCAGTTCTACGTGCTCGACTTCGGCGGCGGCACGTTCGCCCCGCTGGCGGGCCTCGCCCACGTGTCGGGCGTCGCGTCCCGGGCCGAGCCCGACGTCGTGCGCCGCACCGTCGCCGAGGTCGAGTCGATCGTCGACGAGCGCGAGCGGTACTTCCGCGCGAACGGCATCGACTCCATCGAGACGTACCGCACCCGCCGGGCGCAGGGCACCGCCGACGACGGCTACGGCGACGTGTTCCTGCTCGTCGACGGCTGGTCCACCATCCGGGCCGAGTTCGACGAGCTGGAGCCGCGCATCCAGGCGCTCGCCGGCCGCGGCCTCACGTTCGGCGTGCACCTCGTGGCGTCGGCCGCGCGCTGGATGGACTTCCGCACCCAGGTCAAGGACCTGTTCGGCACCCGGCTGGAGCTCCGGCTCGGCGACCCGATGGACTCGGAGATCGACCGCAAGGTCGCCGTCAACGTCCCCAAGGACCGCCCGGGCCGCGGCCTCGCCGTGTCGAAGCACCACGTGCTGACCGCGCTCCCCCGCGTCGACGGCGACTCCTCGCCCGACACCCTGGGCGCCGGCGTCGCGCACCTCATCGAGACCGTGAACGCCGCGTGGCAGGGCCCCTCCGGCCCCAAGCTGCGGCTGCTGCCCGACGAGGTCACCCTCGACCACGTCCGGTCCGACGCCCGCGCCGACGCGCGCCGGCTGCTGCTCGGCATCGACGAGGCCGCGCTCGCGCCGGTCGGGATCGACGTCGCCGAGGAGCCGCACCTGTACGCGTTCGGCGACGGCGGCTCCGGGAAGTCCGCGCTGCTGCGCGCCGTGGCGTCCGAGGTCCGGCGGCTGCACACCCCGCAGGAGGCGCAGATCTTCGCGGTCGACTTCCGGCGGTCCCTGCTCGGCGAGATCCCCGACGAGTACCTGGCGGGCTACTTCACGACCCAGGACCAGGCGGCGTCCGAGATCGCCGGGCTCGCGGAGTACCTGCGCAGCCGGCTGCCCGGGCCGGACGTCACGCCGGAGCAGCTGCGGTCCCGCTCGTGGTGGACCGGCGCCGAGGTGTACGTGATCGTCGACGACTACGACCTGGTCTCGACGACCACGGGCAACCCGCTGCAGCCGCTCGTCCCGCTGCTGGCCCAGGCCGGTGACGTGGGCCTGCACCTGGTGCTCGCCCGTCGGTCCGGCGGCGCCGGGCGCGCGATGTACGAGCCCGTGCTCCAGGCGCTCCGCGACCTGGCGGCGCCGGGCATCGTGATGTCCGGCAGCCCGGACGAGGGCGCGCTGGTCGGCGGGGCGAAGCCCGTGCCGTCCGTGGCGGGACGCGCGCAGCTGGTGACCCGCGACGAGGGCCGCCAGGTCGTCCAGCTGGCCTGGACCCCGCCGACCCTCTGACGCGGGGCCGGCGGCGCGCCCGTGCGCCCTGTGCGGCGGGCGCGCGTCGTGAGCCCCGCCCTGCGCGCCGCGAGGGGGCAACCGGCACGTCGAGCGAGCACCCGCGGACTACTCGATCGACGCCTCGGTTGCTCGCTCGCGCCGTCCTGGTCGGGCGAGGTCGCAGGCGGCCCTGCCGTCGAGCGCCTGTGCGACACGTCGAGTGCCTACCCCGCGGATAGGCGCTCGACGTGTCGGGTAGGCACTTGAGGCCCTCGGCGCGGGGCGCAGGGCGCCGCGCGGGGAGAGGAGGCCGGGCTCGGCGCGGAGCGACGGCGGTCCGGCGTCGAGCACGGCGTGCGGGCGGCGCGGCCGGCCCCGGTCCCCCCGGCCCCGGGGCGGCGCGCCTGCCGGGAGACCCGGCTGCGACCATGCTGCCGCCGTGAGCGCGGGCGTCACCTCATCCGCACCGGGTGAGCGTCGCCCCCGCCGACGGCGGCTGCGCGACCGGGCGCGGTACCTCCCGCCGAACGCGGTACCTCCCGCCGAGCGCGGTACTTCCAGCTGCCGCGCTCGGCGCCGACGACCGCGTTCGGCGCATGTGCCTCCCCCTGCGGCGAGGTCGACAGATCTCGGTGAGGTCGAGCGGGCCTGCCGGGGCTCGGACGCGCCCGTCTGGCCTCGGGGTCAGGCCGGAGTGACCGTGATGCGGCGGCTGCCCAGGACCAGGGTCCAGCCGGCGCCGACGCGGGCCGGCTGCCCGGGCGGGAGGCTCCACGGCTTGCCCGCCGCGTCCAGGAGGACGGTGCCGTTGGTGGAGCCGCGGTCGACGACGTCGAGCCCGCCGTCGACCGGCCAGAACGCCAGGTGGGTCGACGACACCGACTGCTCCGGGTCGTCGATCGTGACGAGGTGGGCCCACTGCTCGGCCCCGGGCACCGGGCGGCGTCCGACGAGGCCTGGGCCGGTGACGGCCACCCGGTCGCCGGTGTCGAGCACCAGGGCGAGCGTCGACGACGCCGCGTCGAGAGAGCCCGCCCAGCGGCCGACGCGGGTGTGCTCGAGGTCGCCGAGGTCGGCGGTCGGGACGGTCGCGTCCGGGAGCCCGAGGGGGATGTCGTCCGACGGGACTGGGGCGGCGGGCGGGGCGAGAGTGGCGGCGTCCGCCGGGTCTGGCGCAGACGGCGCGGCGACCGGGGCCGCGGGCTCGGGAGGGGTCGGCGCCGCGTGCCGCGGAGGGCGGGCGGCGCTGTCCGCGACGGGCGTCGGGGGTAGGTCGAGCGCGACGCCCGGGGCCGGAACTGTGGGCTCCGGGTCGGGCAGGGGCGGCGTCGAGGCGGCTGCGAGCGGTGCCGGACCGTCCGACGCGGCGGCGGGCGCCGACGGGGCGGCGGAAGTGACGGGGTCGACCGGCGCCGGGGCTACGGGAGCGGGTGCGACGGGCGCGGCGAGGTCCTCGCGCACGACGGGCGCCGGCTCGGGGCGGACGCGCACCTCCAACACCGGGGTCGGTGCGACCGGGGCAGCAGCGACCGGCGCGGGCACCGGCTCGCGCGGAGCGTCTGACGCCTCGCGCTCGGCGGGCGCGTCCGGCGACCGGGTGGGGACATCCGGCTCGACCGACGCAGCGTCCGCGGTGGGAGCGTCGGGCCCGGCCGGGCCCGAGGTCGGGGCGACGGACGCTGGCGGACCCGAGGTCCGTGCGGCGGGCGCGGGGGGGCCCGAGGTCGGCGTGATGCGCGGCGCGGTCGCGGCGGGCCGGGCGACCTCGGCGGACGACGGGGTCGCCGTCGAGCGTGGCGGGCCGGACGTGGGGCCCGACGGTCGGACAGCGGGCGCAGGCGCGGCGGTCGTGGGGGTCGCCGCCGCGGGAACGGGGTCCTCGCGGCGGGGCGCTCGCGCGCGCAGCACGAGCGTGCCGGCGGCCTTGTCGTGCCAGCCGCGCTGCTCCGGGCCCTCGTCCCAGGCCCCGGAGCCCGCGACGACGTACACCCCGACGCCGCCGAGCAGGACGCCGAGGGCCTGGACCACGCTCCGGACCAGCACCGCCCACAGGCCGGGCGCACGGCCCGTCCGGGCGGACACGGTGCGGGTGCCGAGCAGCGCGCCGCCGACCGTGCGACCCCCGAACGCCTCGGCGAACCACTGGCCCGCGGCGAGCAGCAGCAGGAGCAGGCCGGGCACCAGCAGCGCGCCGACCGACCCGTCGGAACGCAGCGCGGGCAGCACGGCGAGCAGACCCGCGCTGCCGACGAGCACGGCCAGCGCCTGGTCGACCACCAGCGCGACGAGCCGGCGCCACACCGGCGCGACGGCGTCGTCGACGTCGGCGCCCAGCGACCAGCCCGGCGCGGCCGCCGCCCCGGCCCCGGCCCCGCGCGTCGACCCCGGACCCGTCCCGGACCCCGGCGCGAATGGACCCGTTCGCACCGACTCGCCCGGGCGTGTCGGTGCGGAGGGATCCACTCGCGCGGCAGAGCCGTCGAGCCGCGCCCCGCCACCCGGCACCACGTCGCCCGCCGCCACACCACCCGGCGCCCCGCCACCCGGTACATCCGCCGCCGGGACCCGGGTCCCGCACGTGCCGCAGAACGCCGCGCCCGGCTCCAGCCCCGCGCCGCAGACGGCGCAGACCTGCGCTCCCGCGCCGCCCCCGGCCGCGCCCGCCACGTCCGGCGTGCTCATCCCGCTCCCCCCGAAGCCGTCAGCGGGTCAGGACGCCCGGTCGACCAGCGCGTCCGCGAACGACACGAACGAGTCCTTCACCGGCCCGTCCGGCAGCGGCGCGAGCAGGTCGACGGCCTCGGTCACGAGCGCGGCGGCCCGCTCCCGGGTCTCGCGGACCACGTCGTGCGCGCGGAGGTCGGCCAGCACCCGGGCGAGCACGGCGTCGTCGGACAGGTCGCCGTCGAGGCGGGCGACGAGCTCGGCGTCGGCGGGGTCGGCGCCGGTGGCGGCCCGCTCCCGGAGCAGCAGCACGGGCATGGTCGGCACCTGCTCGCGCAGGTCGGTCCCGGGGGTCTTGCCGGAGACGTCGCCCGCGGAGGTGAGGTCCAGGACGTCGTCGGCGAGCTGGAACGCCACGCCGATCCGCTCGCCGAACGCGGCGACGGTCTCGACGGCCTCCGGGGACGCGCCGCCGTACATGGCGCCGAGCCGCGCGGAGGTGGCGATGAGGGACGCGGTCTTGTCGGCGAGCACGTGCAGGTAGTGCTGCACGGCGTCGTCGTCCGCGGCGGGGCCGGTGGACTCGTGCAGCTGGCCGAGGCACAGCCGCTCGAAGGTGCCGGCCTGGATGATGACGGCCTCCGGGCCGAGGTGCGCGACGGTGCTGGAGGCGCGCGCGAACAGCAGGTCCCCGACGAGGATCGCGACGTTGTTGCCCCAGACCTCGTGCGCGGCGGGGGCGCCGCGGCGCAGCGGCGCGGAGTCCATGACGTCGTCGTGGTACAGCGACGCCAGGTGCGTGAGCTCGACGACGACGGCCGCGTCCAGGACGTCGTCGGAGCCCGCGGTGCCGCCGAGCTCGGCGGACAGCAGCGTCAGCAGCGGGCGCAGGCGCTTGCCGCCGGCGTTCGCCAGGTGGTGCGCGGCGTCGTCGACGAGCGGGTCCGCGTACGCGACGGCGGCGCGCAGACGCTCCTCGACGACGTCGAGGCGTCCCGCGATGCGCTCGGCGAGCACGGGGTCGGCGAGCGGCAGGGCGGTCGGGGAAGTCACGGGTCGAACCTATCTGGCCGCACGGCCGCGTGCGGACGGGAGAGCGGTCAGGGCAGGAGCTGGGCGACGCCCGCGACGGCGTCCAGGACCGGGCCGGGCAGCACGCCGAGCAGCACGGTGAGCACGGCGCAGGCGCCGATGGCGACGACGGCGAAGCCCTGCGACGCGACGACCACGGCGCCCGGGCGGGCCTCGTCGTCGGCGTCGTCGCGCGGGCCGCCGTGCGGGCTGGTGAAGAACATCAGGACGATGATCCGCACGTAGAAGAACGCGGCGGCCGCGGAGGCCACGACGCCGACGACCGCGAGCGGCCAGGCGCCGCCCTCGACGGCCGCGGAGAACACCGCGAACTTCCCGGTGAACCCGGCCGTCAGCGGGATGCCCGCGAACGACAGCAGGAACAGCGCGAACGTGGTGGCGAGCACCGGGTTGGTCCGCCCGAGGCCGGCCCACTGGGACAGGTGCGTGGCCTCGCCGAGGATCGGGCCCTCGGCCTCGACCGGCGGCTCCTCCCCGTCGGTGGCGGCCACGGCATCGGCACGGTCGGCACCCGCGCCCGTCCCCACGACGTCCACCGTCGACCCGGCCGAGGCACCGCCGGTCGCTCCGGCCGAAGCGCCCGCCGACGCCAGCGCCGGCACCCGGGCCGTCGCGCCGGCACCCGACCGCACCGCCCCGCGCTCCCGCACGAGCGACACGATCCCGAACGCCCCCACCGTCGCCGCGCCGTACGCGAGCAGGTAGAACAGCACCGCCGTGATCCCGGACTGCACCAGCGCGACCACGCCGGTGAGCACGAAGCCCGCGTGCGCGATCGACGAGTACGCGAGCACCCGCTTGACGTCGGTCTGCACGAGCGCGACGACCGTGCCGACCGCCATGGTGGCGATCGCGACGGTCCACATCACCGGCTCCAGGTCCCAGCGCAGGTCCGGCACCACCGTGTAGAACACCCGGACCAGCGCGCCGAACGCGGCGACCTTGGTGCAGGCGGCCATGAACCCGGTGATCGGGGTGGGCGCGCCCTGGTACACGTCCGGCGTCCAGGAGTGGAACGGCACGGCGCCGACCTTGAACAGCAGCCCCGCGAGCACGAGCAGCGACCCGGCGAGCAGCAGCCCGTCCATGCCGGACACGGTGCGGACGGCGTCGGCGATCTCGGCGTACCGGAGCGACCCGGAGAACCCGTAGAGCAGCGCGATGCCGAACAGCAGCAGCGCGGACGCGAACGACCCCAGCAGGAAGTACTTCATGGACGCCTCCTGGCTGAGCAGGCGGCGCCGCCGGGACAGCCCGGTCAGCAGGTAGAGCGGCAGCGACAGCACCTCGAGCGCCACGAACAGCGTCAGCAGGTCGCCCGTCGCCGGGAAGATCAGCATGCCGCCGGTGGCGAACAGCACGAGCGGGTAGACCTCGGTCTGCTCGAGGCCCGCGGCGCGCGCCGCCTCCTCGTAGCCGGAGCCGGGCACCGCGGCGCCCTGCGGGGCGAACGCGTCCTCGCCGGTGGCGGTGCGGTCGGCGATCACGAGCACGGCCAGCAGCGCCAGCACGGCGGTGGTGGCCCACAGGACCAGGGTCGGGCCGTCGACCAGCAGCGACCCGCCGAGCACGTCGGTGCCGCCCGTGTCGGCGACGCCGTCCCAGAGCGCGGCGACCGCGACGACGGCGCCGGCGAGCGCGACCAGGGTCAGCGTCAGCTGGACGACCCGGCGCACGCGCCGCGGCACGAGGGCCTCGACCAGCACGCCGACCACGGCGGCGCCGAGGACGATGAGCACCGGCGTGAGCTGGGCCCACGCGATGTCGGGCACGGTGAAGCTCACTGCTCGCTCCCCTCGGAGTCGCCGTCGACGGCGATCGGCATCTCGACCGCGGGCGGCTCGCCGCCCACGTGCACGACGGTCTGCGCGGCGGGCTCGTCGACCAGGCGCAGCGCCGGCGCCGGGTAGAAGCCGAGCACCAGCATGATCGCGATGAGCGGGCCGACGACCCACCGCTCGCGGCCGCCGATGTCCCGGGTGCCGGCGAGGTCGCCGCGCACCGGGCCCGTGAAGACACGCTGGTAGGTCCACAGGACGTAGATCGCGGCGAGCACGACGCCGAGCGCCGCGACCACCGCCGCGGCGCGGTTGGTGCCGAACGAGCCGACCAGGACCAGGAACTCGGAAACGAAGGTCGACAGGCCGGGCAGCGACAGCGCGGACAGGCCGGTCACCAGGAACACGCCGGCGAGCACCGGGGTGACCTTCTGCAGGCCGCCGAAGTCCTCGATCCGGGCGGAGCCGCGGCGCGCCGCGAGGAACCCGACCAGAAGGAACAGCGCCCCGGTCGAGAGCCCGTGGTTGACCATGTAGAACGACGCGCCGGCGACCGAGGTCGACGTGAACGCGAAGATGCCGAGCACGATGAACCCGAAGTGCGACACCGAGGTGTACGCCACCAGCCGGAACAGGTCCTGCTGGCCGATCGCGAGCAGCGCCCCGTAGAGGATCGACACGACGGCCAGCGCGATGATCACCGGCGCAGCCCAGCGGGACGCCGCCGGGAACAGCGGCAGGCAGAGCGTGAGCATCCCGAAGGTGCCGACCTTGTCCAGCACGCCGACCAGCAGCGTGGAGGTCCCGGCGGGCGCCTGCTCGGCGGCGTCGGGCAGCCAGGTGTGCACCGGGAACATCGGGGCCTTGATCGCGAACGCGAGGAAGAACGCGAGGAACAGCCAGCGCTCGGTCCCCACCGGCATGTCCAGCCCGGTCAGGTTCTCGGTGAGGAAGCCCTGCGGCCCGCCGGGGCCCTGCAGGTAGAGCGCGATGACGCCCGCCAGCATGATGAGCCCGCCCGCGAGCGAGAACAGCAGGAACTTCACGGCCGCGTACCGCCGCCGGGGCCCGCCGAACGCGCCGATCATGAAGTAGACCGGGATCAGCATGGCCTCGAACAGCACGTAGAACAGGAACACGTCCCGGGCGGCGAACACCGCGACCATGAACGCGGTCAGCACCAGGACGAGCGCCAGGTAGTGCCGCAGCCGCTCGGTGGGCAGCGCGCCGGAGCCCTGCTCCCGCCAGGCGGCGAGGATCACGACCGGCACGAGCACGACCGAGAGCAGCACGAGCGCGAGGCCGACGCCGTCGACGCCGACCGCGTACGAGACGCCGAGCTGGGAGATCCAGGCGTGGGTCTCGCTCAGCTGGTGCACCCGGGCGGCGCCGGTGTCGAACGCGAGCAGCGCGCCGACGCCGAGGGCGACCTCGACGAGCGCGACGCCGAGGGCGATCTGGCGGGTGTACCGCCGCGGCCCGGCGGCGATGACCTCGGCGTCGGCCGACCTCGCGGCACGCGCCCCCCGCGGCAGCAGCCACAGGACCAGCGCGCCGACGAGCGGCCACACGATGAGGAGGGTCAGCCACGGCACGTCCGTGGTGGCGACGGTGGACGACATCGACTTCCCCTCAGATCCGAGGTGCCAGGACGACGACGGCCAGCACGACGAGGCCGAGCAGCATCGTGGCGGCGTACTGGCGGGCGTAGCCCGTCTGCAGCCTGCGCACGAGCTCCCCGATCCCGACCGTGAGGCGGCCGAGCCCGGTGAACGTCCCGTCGACGGCGGTGCGGTCCCCGTAGACGAGCGAGCGGGTCAGGTGGCGGCCGGGCTCGACCAGCACGGCGTCGTTGACGGCGTCCTGGTAGAGGTCGACCCGGGCCGCGCGGGTGAGCGGCGACCCCTGCGGCGCCGTCTCCGGCACCGGCAGCGAGGCGTACTGCCGCCAGGCGAGCACGAGGCCCACGGCGACGGCCAGCAGCGTGACGACCTGGATGACCAGGACGGGCAGCACGGGCTCGTGGTGCTCGACGTGCCCGGTGACCGGCTCGAGCCAGGTGGTGAACCCCCCGCCGAGCTGGAGCACGAAGCCGAGGCCGACCGAGCCGATCGCGAGCACGACCATCGGGATGGTCATCAGCGCGGGCGACTCGTGCGGGTGCGGCTCGTGCCCCTCGGCGTCCTGGGTCCAGCGCTTCTTCCCGTGGAAGGTCATGAAGAACAGCCGCGACATGTAGAACGCGGTGATCCCGGCGCCGATCAGCGCGACCGCGCCGAACAGCCAGGCCCGCCACTCGCCGGCGCCCTCCGGCACGACGAAGGCGGACTCGATGATCTTGTCCTTCGACCAGAAGCCGGAGAACGGCGGGACGCCGAGGATCGCCAGCCAGCCGAGGCCGAACGTCACCCAGGTGATGACCATGTACTTCCGGAGCGCCCCGAACCGGCGCATGTCGGTCTGGTCGTCCATCCCGTGCATCACCGACCCGGCGCCGAGGAACATGCCGGCCTTGAAGAAGCCGTGGGTCACGAGGTGGAAGATCGCGAACGCGTACCCGACCGGGCCGAGGCCCGCGGCGAGCACCATGTAGCCGATCTGGGACATCGTCGACGCGGCGAGCGCCTTCTTGATGTCGTCCTTCGCGCAGCCCACGATCGCCCCGAACACCAGGGTGATCGCCCCGACGATCGTGACGACGAGCTGCGCGGTGGGCGCGCCCTCGAACACCGGCGCGGACCGGACGATCAGGTAGACGCCGGCGGTGACCATGGTCGCCGCGTGGATGAGCGCGGACACCGGGGTCGGGCCGGCCATCGCGTCGCCGAGCCAGGACTGCAGCGGGAACTGCGCCGACTTGCCGCACGCGGCGAGCAGCAGCATCAGGCCCATCGCGGTGAGCGTGGCGGTGGACGCCAGCCCGCCGTCGATCCCGGCGGAGACCGACGCGAAGTCCACCGAGCCGAACGTCGCGAACATGAGCATGAGCGCGACCAGCAGGCCGATGTCGCCGATCCGGTTGGCGACGAACGCCTTCTTCGCCGCGACCGCGTACGGGGTGTGGTGGTTCCAGAACCCGATGAGCAGGTACGACGCCAGGCCGACGCCCTCCCAGCCGACGAACAGCAGCAGGTAGGAGTCCGCGAGGACCAGGATGAGCATCGCCGCGATGAACAGGTTCAGGTAGGCGAAGAACCGGCGCCGCGCGGCGTCGTGCGCCATGTACGCGACCGAGTAGAGGTGGATCAACGAGCCGACGAACGTCACCAGCAGGACGAAGGTGAGCGACAGCGGGTCGACCAGCAGCCCGGCCGACAGGTCGAAGCGACCGGCCTGGATCCAGTCGAACAGGTGCACGTCGATCGAGCGGTCGTCCGCCGGCCGGCCGAGCAGCTCGACCAGCAGCAGCGAGCCGACGACGAACGCCGCGGTCGACGCCAGCAGGCCGAGCCAGTGGCCCCAGCGGTCGGAGCGCCGCCCGAGCAGCAGCAGCACCGCCGCGCTCGCCAGCGGCACCGCCACCAGCAGCGGGGCGAGGGAGTTCACGTCCACAGTCCCCTCAGCTCTTCAGCAGGTTGATGTCGTCGACGGAGGCCGACTTCCGGGTGCGGAAGATCGACACGATGATCGCCAGCCCGACGACCACCTCCGCGGCGGCCACGACCATGACGAAGAACGCCATGACCTGGCCGGTCAGGTCGCCGTGCAGCCGGGAGAACGTCACCAGCGCGAGGTTGGTCGCGTTGAGCATGAGCTCGACGCCCATGAACACGATGATCGCGTTCCGGCGCAGCAGCACCGTCGCGGCGCCGATCGAGAACAGGATCCCGGAGAGCACCAGGTAGTTCGTGAGGGTCACCGCTCGGTCTCCGTCCGGGTCGAGCCGCCGCCGAGGTCGATGTCGGCCGCCGGGCCGGTGGTGGTCCCCGGCGGTGCCGCGGCGGGCCGCGGGTCGTCCTCGACGGTCCCGAGGGCCGCGTCGACCTCCCCGTCCGTCGCGGCCGCGCCGCGCTCCGCGAGCACCGCCGTGACCGCGCGCCGGTAGGTGTCCGCGCGGTACTCGGCCGTGCCGGCCTCCTGGCCGCGGATCCGCAGCACGCGGGGCACCGAGTCCTCGATCGGGTTCCCGTCGGGGTCCAGCGCGGGGACGTCCATCGCGTTGTGCCGCGCGTACACGCCGGGGGCGGGCAGCGGGGTGAGCCGGGCGCCGGCGGCCACGCGGGCCGCGGCGCGCTCGGGCTGCTTGACCAGCGGCTTGAGGCGCTGCCGGTGGGTGAGGACCAGGGCGCCGAGCGCGGCGGTCACCAGCAGGGCGCCGACGACCTCGAGGCCGAACACGTGCTGCCCGAAGATGATCCGCGCGACGCCGGTCGGGTTGCCGGGCGCGTTCGCCTCGGCGAGACCGACGGCGTCGGGGTAGGTGGCCCGGCCCACGACGCCGACCAGCACCACGCCCAGGCCGAGCGCGCCGAGCCAGCCGACCCAGCGCTGGCCCTTGAGCGTCTCGACCAGCGAGTCGGACGCGTCGACGCCGACCAGCATGAGCACGAACAGGAACAGCATCATCACGGCGCCGGTGTAGACGACCACCTGGACGACGCCGAGGAACGGCGCCTCCTGGGCGACGTACAGGAACGCGAGCGAGATCATCACGGTGATGACGCACAGCGCGGCGTGCACCGCCTTGCGGGCGAACAGCAGGCCGGACGCGGCGAGCACCATGATCGGGGCCAGGACCCAGAACAGGACCGTCTCGGCGGTCGACGGGGTCATCGGGGCTCCCGCCCCACGGGCGCGGACGCGTCGGACGAGGAGCCGGCCCGGCGGCGGGCGGCCTCCAGCGTCGGGTCGTCCGGGCGCTGCTCGGCGACCCAGTCGACCTGCGCCGGCGTCGGGCCGGTGACCTCGCCGCGGTAGTACTCGGTGTCGGTCGTGCCCTCGACCATCGGGTGCGGGGCGGCGAGCATGCCCTCGGCCAGCGGTGCGAGCAGGTCCTGCTTCTCGTAGATCAGGCCCTCGCGGGTCGGGCCCGCCAGCTCGAAGTCGTTGGTCATCGTGAGCGCGCGCGTCGGGCACGCCTCGATGCACAGGCCGCAGAAGATGCAGCGCAGGTAGTTGATCTGGTAGACGCTGCCGAACCGCTCCCCCGGCGACATCTGCCGCTCGGGAGTGTTGTCCGACGCCTCGACGTAGATCGCGTCCGCGGGGCACGCCCACGCGCACAGCTCGCAGCCGATGCACTTCTCCAGCCCGTCCGGGTACCGGTTGAGCTGGTGCCGGCCGTGGAACCGCGGCTTCACGGGCGCCGTCTCGAACGGGTACTGCTCGGTGACGGTCCGGCTGAAGAAGTTCTTGATCGTCACGCCGAACCCGGCGGCGGGCGCGAGCGCGTCGGCGACCGGGCTCCGCTTCGGGATCAGCGACTCGTACGGGCGGACCTGGGCGGGCCGGGCGACCTCGCCACCACCGCCCGCCTTCCGCTCGACGGACTTGTCCGGCGTGTCAGCCACGCGGCACCTCCTGGGTGGGGGACTCGGGGGCGGCGCCGTCCGCGCCCTGGCCGCCCGACGCGGGCCCGCCGACGAGGGCGGGCGACGCGGGCGGCTGGGCCTCGCGGCGGAGCGCGCGCGGGGACGGCGGCAGGCTCTGGCCCGGCAGCGGCGGCACGGGGAAGCCGCCGGCGAAGGCGTCGAACGGTTCGTCCGACGGCGCCGGCTCGGGGGCGGCCTTCTTCTCCGGGATGAGGAACGACAGCGCGACGATCACCAGGATCGCGCCGCCGAGCCAGGGCAGCATCGCCATGACGTCCGCGCCGCCGAACTGGCGGACGCCCTGGACGACCGCGACGCAGACCAGCCACACCAGCGCGGCCGGGATCAGCACCTTCCAGCCGAACTTCATGAACTGGTCGTACCGGAACCGCAGCAGCGTGCCGCGGATCCACACGAACAGGAACATGAACAGCCAGACCTTGGCCACGAACCACAGCAGCGGCCACCAGCCGGTGTTGAGCACGCCGTCGCCGATCCAGGACAGCGGCCACGGGGCGCGCCAGCCGCCGAAGAACAGCGTGGTCGCCACCGCCGAGACGTTGAGCATGTTGATGTACTCGGCCAGGAAGAACCAGGCGAACTTCATCGACGAGTACTCGGTGGTGTAGCCGCCGACCAGCTCGCCCTCGGCCTCGGGGAGGTCGAACGGCAGCCGGTTGGTCTCGCCGACCATCGAGATGACGTAGATGACGAACGCCGGAGCGAGCGGGATCAGCCACCAGATCGTCGTCTGCGAGGCGACGATCTCCGAGGTCGACATCGACCCGGCCAGGATGAACACGCTGACCAGGGACAGGCCCATCGCGAGCTCGTACGAGATGACCTGCGCGGTGGACCGCACGGCGCCGAGCAGCGGGTAGGTCGAGTTGGACGACCAGCCGCCGAGGACGATGCCGTACACGCCGACCGAGGCGCAGGCCAGGATGTAGAGCACCGCGACCGGGAAGTCGGTGAGCTGCAGCGGGGTGAGCACGCCGAAGATCGACACCTCGGGCCCGAACGGGATGACCGCCATCGTCAGCAGCGAGCAGAACACCGCGATGAACGGCGCCACCAGGTAGACCAGCTTGTCGGCCGCCTTGACGGTGACGTCCTCCTTCAGCAGGAGCTTCATCGCGTCGGCGAGCGACTGGAACAGGCCGAACGGGCCGTGCACGTTCGGGCCGGGGCGCAGCTGCATCCGGCCGACGACGCGGCGCTCGAACCAGATGGCGATGAGCACGCTGAGCAGCAGGAACACCAGGATGCCGACCGCCTTGAGCAGCCAGACCCAGAACACGTCCTGGCTGAAGTCGGCGGCGCCGCCGTCCGCGGCGGCGGCGGGGAGCACGGTGGGCAGCACGGCCGCGAGGGTCGCGGTCACGCGGTCACCTCCTCGTCGGTGGCGGTGTCCCCGACGGGGCCCGCGGGCTCGGCCGGTCCGACCCGGACCAGGTCGCCCGGCACCGCGCGCAGCGCGTCCCGGACCTGGCTGCCCGCCGAGGCGGTGGGCAGCCAGACGACGTGGTCGGCCATGTCGGTGACGACGGCCGGCAGCGTGATCGACCCGGCGTCGGTGGCGACGGTCAGCAGCGCGCCGTCCAGCACCCCCGCGGCCGCGGCGGTCGCGGGCGACAGCCGGGCGACCGGGCGCTTGGCGGTGCCGGCCAGGAACGGCTCGCCGTCCTGCAGCCGGCCGGCGTCGAGCAGCTGGTGCCAGGACGCCAGGACCGCGTGGCCCGCGGCGACGGCCGGCGGCTCGGCGGCGGCGACGTCCGGGGCGGCGACGCGGGCGCCGTCCCACTCGCCGGTCAGCGGGTCGGCGTCGGCGTGCACCTCGGCGACGGTGCGCAGGCCCAGGGTCACGCCGAGCTCGTCGGCCAGCGCGTCGAGGACGCGGTGGTCCGGCATCGCGGTCGAGGTGAGCGCCTGCGGGAACGGCCGCACGCGGCCCTCCCAGGACACGAAGGTGCCGGGCCGCTCCACGGGCGGGGCGACCGGCAGCACCACGTCGGCGAGTGCGGTGACCTCGGAGGCGCGGACCTCGAGCGAGACGACGAAGCCGGCGGCGGACAGCGCCGCGCGGGCGGCGGCCGGGTCGGGCAGGTCGCGCACGTCCACGCCGCCGACCAGCAGGCCGCCGAGCGTGCCGTCCGCCGCGGCCGCGAGGATCGCGGCGGTGTCCCGGCCGGGCTCGGTCGGCAGGTGCTCGACGTCCCAGGCGGCGGCCACGTCGACGCGGGCCGCGGCGTCGGCGACCGGGCGGCCGCCGGGCAGCAGGGTCGGCAGCGCGCCGGCCTCCACGCCGCCGCGCTCGCCAGCACGGCGCGGGATCCACGCGACGCGGGCGCCGGTGCGGCCCGCCAGCCGGAGCACCGCGGACAGGGCGCCGGGCACGGCGGCCAGGCGCTCGCCCACCAGGATCAGCGCGCCCTCGGCGCCGAGCGCGGCCCCGAGGTCGGCGAGGTCGCCGGTGCCGACGGCGTCCAGCACCTCGGGCTCCGTGCCGGGGGCGGCGCGCAGGAGCGCGCCGTCCAGGCGCTCCAGGCCGCGGCTGGCCAGCGGCGCCACCGCGTGGACCTTCGTCCGGCCCGCGACCACGCCCTTGCGCAGCCGCAGGAACACGATCCCGGCCTCCTCCTCGGCCTCCAGGCCGGCGAGCAGGACGGTCGGCGCGGCTTCCAGGTCGCGGAACGTGACGCCCAGGCCGGTGCCGGCGACCGCGTGGCCGAGGAACGCGAGCTCCTCGTCCGAGTGCGGCCGCGCGCGCAGGTCGACGTCGTTGGTGCCGAGCACCACGCGGGCGAACTTGCCGTAGGCGTAGGCGTCCTCGACGGTCAGCCGGCCGCCGGGGAGCACCCCGACGCCGCCCGCGGCGCGGGCCTGCTCCAGCCCGTGCGCCGCGACCTCCAGGGCCTCGGCCCAGGACGCGGGGTGCAGCTCGCCGCGGCTGCCGTCCTCCGCGCGGTCCCGCACCAGCGGCGTGGTGATCCGGTCGGCCTCGGACTGCCAGGTGAAGGCGAACCGGTCCTTGTCGGTGATCCACTCCTCGTTGACCTCGGGGTCCTCCCCCGCGAGCCGCCGCAGCACGACGCCGCGCCGGTGGTCGACGCGGATCGCCGCGCCGGACGAGTCGTGCTCGGCCACGCCGGGGGTCGACACCAGGTCGAACGGGCGGGCGCGGAACCGGTAGGCCGCGCCGGTCAGCGCGCCGACCGGGCAGATCTGGACGGTGTTGCCGGAGAAGTAGGACGCGAACGGCGATCCCGACTCGTCGTCCTCCGCCGGACCGACGGGGATGTCCGCGCCGAGGAACACGCGGTCGTCGAACGCCAGCGTGCCGTCGGCCGCCCCGTCCTCGCCGTCGACCCCCGCGCCGGCGAAGCCCAGCACGTCGGCGTCGAACCGGCCGATCTGCTGCATGGCGCCGCGCTTCTGCAGGTCGATGAACGGGTCGCCGGCGATCTCCCGGGAGAACCGGGTGCACCGCTGGCAGAGGATGCACCGCTCGCGGTCGAGCAGGATCTCGGTCGAGACGGCGATCGGCTTGGGGAACGTCCGCTTGATGTCGACGAACCGGGTCTGGCTGCGGCCGTTCGACATCGCCTGGTTCTGCAGGGGGCACTCGCCGCCCTTGTCGCAGACCGGGCAGTCCAGCGGGTGGTTGATGAGCAGCAGCTCCATGACGCCGTGCTGCGCCTTGTCCGCCTCGGCGGAGGTGCGCTGGGTGCGGACGTCCATGCCCGGCGTCGCGGTGAGCGTGCAGGAGGCCTGCGGCTTCGGCATCTTCGCGACCTTGCCGTCGCGGCCGGGGGCCCAGACCTCGACGAGGCACTGGCGGCAGGCGCCGGCCGGGGCCAGCAGCGGGTGGTCGCAGAACCGCGGGATCTGGATGCCGAGCTGCTCGGCGGCGCGGATGACCAGGGTGCCCTTCGGCACCGTGGTCTCGATGCCGTCGATCGTGAACGTGACCCCGTCCGGCTTCGGCTCGGGCGGCGGCGTCGCGCCCGACCCGGCGGGCTTCGATGCGGTGACGGTCATCAGTGGGCTCCCGCGAGCTGGCCGCTGCGGCGCGGCGTGTAGGGGAAGAGCGAGGCGCGCTCCGGCGGGAACAGCACGTCGGCGGGCGTGTGGGTGCCCGCCTCGAACTCCTCCCGGAAGTACTGGATCGCCGAGGTGATCGGGCTGGTCGCGCCGTCGCCGAGGGCGCAGAACGCCTTGCCGAGGATGTTGTCGCACAGGTCGAGCAGCAGGTCGATGTCCCCCGACGTGCCCTGGCCCGCCTCCAGGCGGCCGAGCACCTGCGCGAGCCAGAACGTGCCCTCGCGGCAGGGCGTGCACTTGCCGCAGGACTCGTGCTTGTAGAACTGCGTCCACCGGGACACGGCCTTGACCACCGACACCGAGTCGTCGAACACCTGCAGCGCGCGGGTGCCGAGCATCGAGCCGGCGGCGCCGACCTCCTCGTAGGTGAGCGGGACGTCCAGGTGCTCCGCGGTGAAGATCGGCGTCGAGGAGCCGCCCGGGGTCCAGAACTTCAGCTCGTGGCCCTCGCGGACGCCGCCGGCCATCGCCAGCAGCTCGCGCATCGTGATGCCGAGCGGCGCCTCGTACTGCCCGGGGCGCTGCACGTGCCCGGACAGCGAGAACAGGCCGTGGCCGGGCGACCGGTCGGTGCCCATCGTGCGGAACCAGTCGGAGCCGCCGACCACGATGCCGGGCACCGAGGCGATCGACTCGACGTTGTTCACGACGGTCGGCCGGGCGTACAGGCCCGCGACCGCGGGGAACGGCGGCTTGAGGCGCGGCTGGCCGCGGCGGCCCTCGAGCGAGTCGAGCAGCGCGGTCTCCTCGCCGCAGATGTACGCGCCGGCGCCGGCGTGCACGGTGACGTCGAGGTCGTAGCCGCTGCCCAGGATGTTCTTCCCCAGGTAGCCC
The DNA here is from genome assembly GCF_019265565.1 of Cellulomonas sp. PS-H5. Classification (NCBI taxonomy): domain Bacteria; kingdom Bacillati; phylum Actinomycetota; class Actinomycetes; order Micrococcales; family Cellulomonadaceae; genus Cellulomonas; species Cellulomonas sp. PS-H5. The sequence continues at coordinate 11,948 of NZ_JAHVCI010000049.1, read as the reverse complement.
TGCGCGTACGCCTGCTCGACCGCGTGCAGCAGCCGGCGGTAGACGTGCACGACCTCGCCGCGCAGGTAGATGAACGCGTGGTGGCAGCCGATCGCGTAGGACGTGATCGCCACGCCCTCCACCAGCAGCTGCGGGTCCGCCAGCATCAGCGGGATGTCCTTGCAGGTGCCCGGCTCGGACTCGTCGGCGTTGACCACCAGGTAGCGCGGGCCGCCGTCCGGCGCGGGCAGGAAGCCCCACTTCATGCCGGTCGGGAAGCCGGCACCGCCGCGGCCGCGCAGGCCGGAGTCCTTGACGGTGGTCACGACGTCGCCGGCGTCCATCGTCAGGGCCTTGCGCAGCCCGCGGTAGCCGCCACGGGCCTCGTACGTGCCGAGGTCCCACGGGCGGTCGGCGTCCCACCGGTCGCTCAGGACCGGGGTCAGGGTCGTCGCGTCGGCCATCACGACTCCTTCTCGCTGTCGGCGGGCTTGCTCGTGTCGTCCGCGCGGTGCTCGGCCTTCTCCTGGTCGGCGGACCGCTCGGGGGCGCCGGCCGCGGGGCGGTCGACGGAGGACTGCTCGGCGCCGGGCTGCGGCGCGGAGGCCGCGGGTGCGGCGGTGCCGGCGGCGGGCGCCGCGGGGGCCGCGTCCTCGGCCTGCGCGGCGTCGACCGACGGGGCGGTCCAGCCGTTCTCCCGCGCGAGCCGCAGCCCGCGCAGCGTCGGCTCGCCGGCCGCCACGCCCTCGTCCGCGAGGCCGTCGTCGAACCCGGCGAGCACGCGGGACACCTGCTTGAAGGTCTGCACCCGGGACGGCCCGCGGGTCGGGGCCACGGGCTCCCCCGCGATCAGCCTCCCGACCACCTCGGCCGCCGAGTCCGGCGTCTGGTTGTCGAAGAACTCCCAGTTGATCATCATCACCGGCGCGTAGTCGCAGGCCGCGTTGCACTCGATCCGCTCGAGCGTGATCTTGCCGTCGCCCGTCGTCTCGTCGTGGCCGATGCCGAGCCGGTCGGTGAGGTCCTCCCAGATCGCGTCGCCGCCCATGATCGCGCAGAGCGTGTTGGTGCAGACGCCCACCGTGTACTCGCCGTTCGGACGGCGCTTGTACTGGGTGTAGAACGTCGCGACCGCGGACACCTGGGCCGTCGACAGGTCGAGGGTGGCGGCGCAGAACGCGATGCCCGCCGGGCTCACGTAGCCGTCCTCGGACTGCACGAGGTGCAGCAGCGGCAGCAGGGCCGAGCGCGGGTCCGGGTACCGGGCGACGACCTGCGCCGCGTCGGCGGCGAGCCGCTCCCGGGTCGCGTCGTCGTAGGCCGCGCGCGGGCGCCCCGAGCCGGGGATCCGCGGGTGGTCGATGGCGGTCATCAGCGGTCCACCCCTCCGAGCACCGGGTCGATGGAGGCGACGGAGCAGACGACGTCCGCCACCTGCCCGCCCTCGCAGAGCACCGAGACGGCCTGCAGGTTGTTGAACGACGGGTCGCGGAAGTGCGCCCGGTACGGCTTGGTGCCCCCGTCGGAGACGAGGTGCACGCCGAGCTCGCCGCGGGGGTGCTCGACGGTCTGCCACGCCTGGCCGGCGGGGACCCGGAAACCCTCCGTCACCAGCTTGAAGTGGTGGATCAGGGCCTCCATCGAGGTGCCCATGATCTCCCGGATGTGGTCGAGCGAGTTGCCCATGCCGTCGCTGCCGATGGCGAGCTGGGCGGGCCAGGCGATCTTCTTGTCCTCGACCATCACGGGCGTGCCGGCCGAGGCCTGCAGCCGCTCGATCACCTGCTCGACGATCCGCATCGACTGGTAGCACTCCTCGATCCGCAGGACCATGCGGTCCCAGCAGTCCGAGCCCTCGGAGACCGGGACGTCGAAGTCGTAGGTCTCGTAGCCGCAGTACGGGGCGGCCTTGCGGACGTCGTACGGCAGGCCGGTGGACCGGAGCATCGGGCCGGTGATGCCGAGCGCCATGCACCCGGCGAGGTTGAGCACGCCCACGTTCTGCAGCCGCCCCTTGAGGATCGGCTGGCCGAGCATGAGGTCCTCGAGCTGCGTGAGGTAGCGCCGCACGCCGACCAGCGCCTCGCGGACCGAGTCGAGCCCGCCCGGCGGGATGTCCTGCGCGACGCCGCCGGGGCGGATGTACGCGTGGTTCATCCGCAGGCCGGTGACCATCTCGAAGATCCGCAGGATCTCCTCGCGGGCGGTGAACCCGATCGTCATGATCGTCGTGGCGCCGAGCTCGTTGCCGCCGGTCGCCAGGCACACCAGGTGCGAGGAGATCCGGTTGAGCTCCATCATCAGCACGCGGATCTCGCTGGCGCGGACCGGGATGTCGTCGGTGATGCCGAGCAGCTTCTCCACCGCGAGGCAGTACGCGGCCTCCTGGAACAGCGGGGCGACGTAGTCCATGCGGGTGCAGAACGTCACGCCCTGGGTCCAGGTGCGGTACTCCATGTTCTTCTCGATGCCGGTGTGCAGGTAGCCGATGCCCGCGCGGGCCTCGGTCACCGTCTCGCCGTCGATCTCGAGCATGAGGCGGAGCACGCCGTGCGTGGACGGGTGCTGGGGGCCCATGTTGACGACGATGCGCTGCTCGCCGAGCCGGGCCGCCTCCTCGGCGATGTCGGACCAGTCGCCGCCGGTCGCCTCGAAGGTGCGCAGGCCGACGGTCTCGTCGTCGACGAGGTGGCCGGTGGCCTTCGGCGCGTGGGTCTGGGAGCTCACGAGTACTGCCTCCGCTGGTCGGCCGGCGGGATGGTGGCGCCCTTGTACTCCACCGGGATCCCGCCGAGCGGGTAGTCCTTGCGCTGCGGGTGGCCGGGCCAGTCGTCCGGCATCTCGATCCGCGCCAGGTCGGTGCGGCCGGTGAAGACGATGCCGAAGAAGTCCCAGGTCTCGCGCTCGTGCCAGTCGTTGGCCGGGTACACCCCGACCGTGCTGGGGATGGTCGGGTCGCCTTCGGGTGCGGCGACCTCGAGCCGGAGCCGGCGCCCGTGCGTCACGGACACCAGGTGGTAGACGGCGTGCAGCTCGCGGCCGGTGTCGTGCGGGTAGTGCACGCCGCTGACCCCGAGCGACAGCTCGAACCGGAGGTCCTGGTCGTCGCGCAGGTGCCGCGCGACCTCGACCACGTGCTCCCGCGCGATGTTCAGCGTGAGCTCGCCGCGGTCGACGACCACGGACTCGAGCGCCGCGGCCGCGCCGGTGCCGGAGGCGTCCAGCAGCTCGGTCAGCACGTCCACGACCTCGTCGAACCAGCCGCCGTACGGCCGCTCGCTCGGGCCGGGCAGCGCCACGGTCTGCACCAGGCCGCCGAACCCGGACGTGTCGCCGGAGCCGTGCACGCCGAACATGCCGTGCCGGGTCTGGACGACCTCGAGCGGCAGCGACCGGTCGGCGGGGACGTTCTGCGCGCCGGCCTCCAGGGCCGCCTCGCTCGTCGTCTGCGCGCCGGCGTCGGCGGACGCGGCGTCCCCGGCCTTGGCGGCCGCGGCGGCGTCCTGCTTCTCGTCGCTCATCGCAGCAGCCCCGTCATGTGGGAGGTGGGCTCGGCGCGCAGCGCGGCGGCCTCGACCTCGCGGGCGATGTCGGCCCGGTTCTTGCCGAGGGGCTCGGCCTTGATCTGCTCGTGCAGCTCGAGGATCGCGTTGATCAGCATCTCCGGCCGCGGCGGGCAGCCCGGGAGGTAGATGTCGACCGGCACGACGTGGTCGACGCCCTGGACGATCGCGTAGTTGTTGAACATGCCGCCGCTGCTGGCGCACACGCCCATCGACAGCACCCACTTGGGCTCGGCCATCTGGTCGTAGACCTGCCGCACCACCGGCGCCATCTTCTGGCTGACCCGGCCGGCCACGATCATGAGGTCGGACTGGCGCGGGGAGGCGCGGAACACCTCCATGCCGAACCGGGAGATGTCGAACCGGGACCCGCCCGTCGCCATCATCTCGATCGCGCAGCACGCCAGGCCGAAGGTCACCGGCCAGAGCGAGGCCTTCCGGACCAGGCCGGCGAGCGTCTCGACCGACGTCAGCAGGAAGCCGCTGGGAGCCTCTTCGATACCCATCTCAGTCCTCGTCCCACTCGAGACCGCCGCGCCGCCACTCGTAGAGGAACGGCACCGTGATCAGCGCGAGGAACCCCACCATCGCCACCAGCCCGAAGACGGCCAGCTCACCGAAGCTGACGGCCCACGGGTAGAGGAACACGACCTCGATGTCGAAGATGATGAAGGTCATCGCGACCAGGTAGTACTTCACCGGGAACCGGCCGCCGCCGACGGCGTGCGGGGTCGGCTGGATGCCGCACTCGTAGGCCTCGAGCTTGGCGCGGTTGTAGCGCTTGGGGCCGATCACGGCGCTGGCGGCGAGGCCGCCGACCGCGAGGACGGCGGCCACCCCCATCATGACGAGGAGGGGGACGTACGGGTTGGTCATCGGTGCTCTCCCGGTGGGGGGTGGAGTGCTTCCGTGGGGCTGCGGGGGCGGGCGCGTCCGGCGGGCGAGGCCGGCGCGCCGCCCGTCAGGGCGGCCCGGTGCGGGCGGCGGCCGTCACGAGGCCGGCGCCAGACGCGCGAGGGCGGCGATGGTCCGGTCGGCCCAGTCGCCGCCGTGCGGCTCGTAGCAGTCCGCGAGCAGCTTGTGCGTGAGCTTCATGACCAGCGGGCGAGGCAGGCCGTACCTCGTGCACGCCCGCATGATCTCGGGGCGCTCGATCAGCTTCACGAACACCCGGCCGAGCGTGTAGTACCCACCCAGGTCGTCCTTCATCCGCGCGCCGTAGGTGGCGAGCGCGCGCTCCCGCCCGGCGGCGGTGCCCCGTGCGGCGGCCTGGACGATCGCGTCCGCGGCGACCCGGCCGGCCTGCAGGGCGTAGGCGATGCCCTCGCCGTTGAACGGGCTGATCATCCCGGCGGCGTCGCCGACGAGCATGAGCCCGCGGCCGTACAGCGGGCCGCGGTTGAAGCCCATCGGCAGCGCGGCGCCGCGGACCGGGCCGAGCTGGTGCTCCGGGGTGAACTCCCACTCCGCGGGGGCGTTCGCCATCCACTTCGCGAACAGGTCCTTGTAGTCGACCTTGGTCGCGGCGGCGGTCGAGGACACCGAGCCGAGGCCGACGTTGGCGGTGCCGTCGCCGAGCGAGAAGATCCAGCCGTAGCCGGGCATGAGGTCCGACTCGCCGGGCTTGCCGTCCCAGAGCTCGAGGTGGCTCTCCATCCACGGGTCGTCGTGCCGCGGGGTCTCGAAGTAGGTGCGCACCGCGACGCCCATCGGGCGGTCCTGGCGCTTCTCGAGGCCGAGGCCGGTCGCGAGCCGGGCGGACACGCCGTCGGCGGCGATCACGACGGGGGCGCGGTACTCGACCGGGTCCCCCGCGCGGCGGCCGTCGGCGTCCACCGGACGGGCCTGCACGCCGACGACGCGGCCGGTGCGCTCGTCGATCAGGGGGCCGGTGACGTTGGTCCGCTCCTGCACCTTGGCGCCGGCGGCGCGGGCGTGCTCGAGCAGCAGGTGGTCGAGCGAGGTGCGCGCGCGGGCCAGGCCGTACGACGGGTAGGAGGACAGCTCGGGCCAGGGCAGCTCGACCACGTGGCCGCCGCCCAGGACCCGCAGGCCGACGTTCCGGATCCAGCCGTCCTGCTCGCGGAGCGGCACGCCCATCCGGACCAGCTCGGCCACCGCGCGCGGCGTCAGGCCGTCGCCGCAGATCTTGTCCCGGGGGAAGCTCGCCTTGTCGAGGAGCAGCACCGACAGGCCCGCGGCGGCGCAGTGGTACGCGGCGCTGGACCCGCCGGGTCCGGCGCCGACGACGATGACGTCCGCGTCATCGCTCTTGCCACTGTGCACAGTTCGCCCCATTTGTGAATGCCTTCACACGTGTTGACAGGGGGAGTCTAGTGATACGACCAACGATCTGTCTGCGAAGGTTTGCCTCAGTAGCGTCGCTGCTCCTGACCAGGGGTTATGCGGGACTTTCGTCCCACCATTCCGCGCTAATTGATCCCAGGATTCGTGGCGCGGTGCAGGGCGACGATGCCGCCGGACAGATTCCGGTACGCGACCGAGCCCCAGCCCGCCTCCTTGAGGAGCTTCGCCAGACCCAGCTGGTCGGGCCAGTCCTGGATCGACTCGGCCAGGTAGTCGTACGCCGCGGTCTCCCGCGCGACGACCTTCGCCACCGCGGGCAGCGCCTTGACGAGGTACCCCGAGTACACGGTGCGGAACGGCGCCCAGGTCGGCGTCGAGAACTCGCACACCACGAGCCGGCCGCCCGGCCTCGTCACGCGGCGCATCTCCTCCAGCGCGCCGACCGTGTCCACCACGTTCCGCAGGCCGAACGAGATCGTCACCGCGTCGAACACCCCGTCCGCGAACGGCAGCGCCGTCGCGTCGCCCGCGGTGAACGGCAGGTCGGGGCGGCGGCGCTTGCCGACCGTGAGCATCCCCGTCGACAGGTCGCACGGGACGACCTTCACGCCGGCGTCCGCCAGCGGCTCGCTGGAGGTGCCGGTGCCCGCGGCCAGGTCGAGGACGGTCTCCCCCGGCAGCGCGTCGAGCGCCTTCAGGGTGGCCTTGCGCCACATCCGGTCCTGGCCGAGCGACAGCACGTCGTTGGTCAGGTCGTAGCGGCGGGCGACACCGTCGAACATCGTGGCGACGTCGTGCGGGTCCTTGTCGAGCGAGGCGCGGGGCATGGGCCCATCGTGTCAGGTCGCGCGGGCGCCTCGCGCGCGGTCGTACCCTGGTCGGCGATGACCAGCCCCCTCGACGACCGCCAGGCCGCGGCGTCCTCGCACCCCGAGCCGCTCGTGGTGCGCACCGTCCGGATCGACGCCCCGGACGACCTCCTCTCCCTGCTCCCCGAGGACGCCCCGCTCACCTGGGTGCGCCGGGGCGACGGGCTCGTCGGCTGGGGCGAGGCCGCGCGCATCGACGTCCGGGGCACCGACCGGTTCGCCGACGCCGAGCGCTGGTGGCAGGACCTGGTCCGGCACGCCGTCGTCCGGGACGAGGTCGGGCTGCCCGGCACCGGGCCGGTGGCGTTCGGCTCGTTCGCGTTCGACGACCTGTCCGCCGCGGGCGGCGCGCTCGTGGTGCCGCGCGTGGTCGTCGGCCGCCGGGACGGGCAGTCCTGGCTGACGGTCGTCGAGACCGCCGGGACCCTCGGCCCCGCGCCGGACTGGGCGCTGGTCGCCCGGCACCTCGCCGGTCTCGCGCCGGTCCGCGCCCCCGGGGCCGTGACGTACGCGTCCGGCGCCGTCGAGGCCGAGGCCTGGCCCGCCGTGGTCGCCCGCGGCGTCGCCGCCATCCGGGCCGGGGAGGTCGACAAGGTGGTGCTCGCGCGCGACGAGGTCGCCACGACCGCCGAGCCGCTGGACGTCCGGCACGCCCTCGGCCGGCTCGCCGACCGGTACCCGACCTGCTGGACGTTCTCCGTCGACGGCCTGATCGGCGCGACCCCGGAGCTGCTGGTCCGCTCGGACCAGGGCCTGGTGACGTCGCGCGTCCTCGCCGGCACGATCCGCCGCACCGGCGACGACGACGCCGACCTGGCCCGCGCCGCGATCCTCGCCCACTCGTCGAAGGACCTCGAGGAGCACGAGTACGCGGTGTCCTCGGTCGCGCAGGCGCTCGCGCCGTTCTGCTCGTCGACCAACGTGCCCGACGTCCCGTTCGTGCTGCACCTGCCGAACGTGCTGCACCTCGCGTCCGACGTGACCGCGGTGCTCCGCGGGACCGGGGCGGACGCCGACGGCGGCCCGCACCCCACGTCGCTCGCCCTCGCGGCCGCGCTGCACCCCACCGCCGCGGTCTGCGGCACGCCCACCGAGGCCGCTCGCGACCTGATCCGGGCGATCGAGGGCATGGACCGCGCCCGGTACGCCGGACCCGTGGGCTGGGTCGGCGCGGACGGCGACGGCGAGTGGGGCATCGGGCTGCGTTCCGCGGAGCTCGACCCGGACGACCCGCACCGCCTCCGGCTGTTCGCGGGCTGCGGCATCGTCGCGGCGTCCGACCCGGCGGCCGAGCTGGCGGAGTCCCGCGCGAAGCTGGTCCCGATGCGCACGGCCCTCGCCTCGGACTGACCCCGGACGCGGGACGACCCCCGCGGGCGCCAGGGGCGCGCGCCGCGGGGGCCGTCGGTGGGGGTGGCGAGGTGCGGGCTCGCCGCCCCCGTGCCCGTCGGGCGGGGCAGGGGATATCCCGCCCGGGGGCCGTCGTGGGGTCGGCGTCAGTTCTGACCGCCGCCCTGCTGCTGCTGGAACCACTGCCAGAGCTCGTCCGGCGTCATGTTCCGCGGGTCGGTGCTGCCCGAGCCGCCCGAGCCCGAGTCGCTCGACGTCGTCTCCTGGCGCACCGCGAGCGTGACGTCCACGTCGAGGGACTTGCCGTCGCGCACCAGGGTCAGGGTGACCTTGTCGCCCGAGGCGTAGGCCCGGACGTATCCGGTGAGCGACTCGGCACCGCCGACGGCCTTGCCGTCGATCGCCACGATGACGTCGCCCTGCTGCACGCCGGCGTCCGCGGCGGGCGAGCCGGAGGTGACGCTCTGCACCTCCGCGCCGGCGCGGGTGACGCCGTCGGCGGTCGCCGTGTTGTCGGTCAGCCCGACGCCGAGGAACGCGTGCTCCGCGGTGCCGTCCGTGATCAGCTGGCCGGCGATCATGTCCGCGAGGTCCACGGGGATCGCGAAGCCGAGGCCGATCGAGCCGGACTGGCTCGACGTGGTGGCGATCGACGAGGTGATGCCGATGACCTGACCCTGCGCGTCGAACAGCGGGCCACCCGAGTTGCCGGGGTTCACGGCCGCGTCGATCTGGATCGCGTTCGTGACCACGGCCTCGTTGCTGCCGTCCTCCGTGGTCGACACCGGGCGGTCGACCGCCGAGACGATGCCGGTGGTCACGGTGTTCGCCAGGCCGAGCGGGTTGCCGACGGCCATGACCGGGTCGCCGACCGTCACGTCGGCGGAGGCGCCGAGCGCGGCGGGCTTGAGGTCGTCCGGCGCGTCCTGCAGCTTCACGACCGCGAGGTCCGTGGTGGGGTCGGTGCCGACGACGTCGGCCGTGAAGATCCGGCCGTCGGTCAGCGTGACCTGGACCTTGCCGTCCTGCGCCCCCGAGACCACGTGGTTGTTGGTGACGACGTGGCCCTCGGTGTCGACGATCACGCCGGAGCCCTGGGCCTCGCCCTGGCTGGTGGTGACGGTGATCGCGACCACGGAGTCCTTCACCGCGGACGCGACGGCCTGCCAGTCGGGGTTGTCCGACGTGGATCCGGAGACCGGGACGCTGTCGTTGCTGCTCTGGCCGATCGACGCGATGCTCGCCGCGCGGGAGGAGCCGTCGTTCTCGAACGCACCGGTCAGCGCGGCCGTGCCGAGGCTCGCGAGCACGGCCGCCGCGACGCCGACGCTGGCCACGGGGAGCCAGATGCGGTCGCGCGCGGTCCGGGTGCGGGCGGGGGCGCCGCCGGGCTCGCCCGGGGCGCCGAAGGCGGCGGGGTACTCCGGGCCGCCGGTGGGGCCCTGGGGACCGTGCGGGCCCTGCGGGGCACCCGGGCCCTGCGGCGCGCCCGGGCCGGCGGGGGCGCGGAACGCCGCCAGGGGGTCGTGCCCCTGCTGCGGGGCGTGCTGCTGCGGGGCGTGCTGCTGCGGACCGGCGGGCTGCTGGTGCGCCTGCGCCGGGTGCTGCTGCGGCGCGTACTGGCCGTAGCGCGGCTGCTGCGGCGCCGGGGCGCCGGGGTGCTGCGGCTGCGCGGCCGGGTGCTGCGGCGCGGCGTGCTGGTACGGCTGCTGCGGGGCGGGGGCGGCCGGGGCCGCGGGCTGCGCCGGGGTCTGCGGGAGCTGCTGGGTGGGCGCCGGGGCGATGCGCTGCGTCTCGTCGGCGGACGGCGTCGCGTCGGTCGTCGGCGTCGCGGGGACGGCCTCGGTCGCAGCGGTGCCGTCCTCGGTGCGCTGCGGCTCCGGCGCGCCCTGGGCGTCGCGCGGACCCTCGGGGGTGCTGCTGCTCATGGGGTGTACCTCCTTCTTGCCGACCATCAGACTCCCTCGAACTGGAGCGATGCTCGGCAGAACCTGGGAGTCCGCTGCGAATCCACGATGACGTGGTCCGCGGCGGGTCGCACCCCGTCAGCCGGCGGCGCCGCCGTCCAGCGCGTCGCGCGCGGCGTCCCGGGCCGCCGCCGCCAGCCGCTCCCCCAGCGCCCGCCGGTCGGCGCGGTCGACCCGCACCTCGACGACGGAGGTCCCCCGGCCCGGCGCCGCCAGCGCGGCGGCCAGCGCGGCCTCGTCCGAGACCCGCACGTGCCGGACGCCGTACCCCGCGCACAGGGCGGCGACGTCGACTGCGTGCGGCGTGGCGAACACCCGCTCGAACGTGCGGGCGCGCTCGGGCGCCCCGTGCTCCAGCGTCGCGAAGATCGATCCGCCCGCGTCGTTCAGCACCACGACCTGGAGGTCGGGCTCGGGCTCGGTGGTCAGCCGCAGCAGACCGCCGACGTCGTGCAGGAACGTGAGGTCGCCGACCAGCGCGCGCACGCGGCGGCGCGGCAGGCCGAGCGCGACCCCGGCGGCGGTGGACAGCATCCCGTCGATGCCGGCGAGCCCGCGGTTCGCGAGCACGAGCGGCGGCTCCGCCCAGCGCGCGACCAGGTCCAGGTCCCGCACGGGGTTCGACGACCCGACGACGAGCACGTCGCCGGGCAGCGAGGCCTCCGCGACGGCCCGCACGGCGCGCGGCCCGGTGAGCGGCGGGGTGGCCCGGGTCGGCGGCGCGGCGGGGTCGTCGTCCAGCGCGGCGTCCACCGCGGCACCCGCGGCGACGTCGGCGCGCTGCCAGGCGGCGGGCCACGCGGGGTCGTCGGCCGGCCCGTCGAACCAGGCGTCGGGCACGCCGGTGAGCACCCGGTCGGCAGCACGGCCGGCGTCCGGCCAGCCCGAGCCCGTGGGGGCGACCACGGTCAGGTCGACGTCGTCCCGGGCGAGCAGCGCCGACACGGGCCGGGTGAGCGTCGGGCGGCCGAGCAGCACCACGGAGCGGACCCGGCCGCCCAGGGCGGGGTCGCCGAGGAGCACCCGGTAGGTCGCGGGCGCGTGCGGGCCGCCCCGGGCCCCGGAGGACGGCTCGGCGAGCAGCGGCCAGCCCGCGGCCTCCGCCAGCCGGCGGGCCTCCGGGCCGGCGCCGTCGCCCGCGACGACCACGACGGGGCCGGGCAGGTCCGCGCGGGCGGGGACGCCGGGGTCGCCCACGGCGGGTGCGGCGACGGGCCGCGGCGGGACGACGACCCGACCGGCCGCGCCGTCGGCGGGCCACGGCTCCGGCCCGGGCACCAGCGGCTCGCGGTACGCGAGGTCCAGGTGCACGGGACCGGGGTCGCCGGTGCGGGAGCCGAGCGCGGCCGCGACGGCGCGGGAGACCAGGTGCCGCAGGTCGCGGTCCTCGCCGGCGCGGCCGGACGGCGCGGGGACGTCGGCCTCGAGCCGGGTCGCCGCGCCGAAGATCCCCGGCTGCACGGTGGTCTGGTTGGCGCCGGTGCCGCGCAGCTCGTGCGGGCGGTCGGCCGTGAGCAGCAGCAGCGGGGCGCCCGCGTGGTGCGCCTCCAGCACCGCCGGGTGCAGGTTCGCGACGGCGGTGCCGGACGTGGTGACGACCGCCACCGCGCGCGGCTCGCCCTCCGCCGCCGCGGCCCGGGCGAGCCCGAGCGCGAGGAACGCGGCGTCCCGCTCGTCGACCCGCACGTGCAGCCGGACCGCCGGGGCGCCGGCCGGGCGCTCGGCGTCGGGCAGGGCGGCCTCGGCGAGCGCGTAGGCCAGCGGGGCGCTGCGCGAACCGGGGGCCAGGACGACGTCCCGCACGCCGTGGGCGGCGAGCTCCTGGACCAGCACCCGCGCGGCCTGCGCGGCGGGTGCGCCGCGCACCGGACCGCGCGGCCCGCCGCCGACGGCCGGGGCCGTCACCGCGCCAC
>NZ_JAHVCI010000048.1:0-33235 GCF_019265565.1 Cellulomonas sp. PS-H5 | reverse complement strand
CGCGCCGCCCCGGCCGGGCCCGGCCGGCGGCGCCTGCGTCCGGCTCCGCTCGCGGCCCCGGACCCGGCCCGCGCCGGGCTCAGCCCCGTGCGCGCCCCAGCAGGTCCCCCAGCGCGGCCGCGACCGCGCCGGGCGCCTCGACGGCCGTGAGGTGCCCGGCGCCCGGCACGACCACGGCCTCGACGCCGAGCGCCGCCGCCATCCCCCGTGCCTCGGCGACCGGCGTCGGCTGGTCCTCGTCGCCCACGAGCACGAGCGCCGGCCCGCGGTACCCCGCGAGCACCGCGGTGCGGTCCGGCCGCGCGGCCATCGCGCGCTGCGACCAGGCCACCCCGGCGGGCGGCTGCGCCGCGATCAGCGCCTCCAGCCGCGCGACGAGCTCGGGCCGCTCCCGGGACGCCGCGCCGAGCAGCGCGGTGGCCATCGGCAGCACCTCGTCCACGGTGCCGCTCGACTCCACGGCGTCGGCGACCCGCAGCCGGTTCGCGCGGGCCTCGTCGGTGTCGGCGGTCGCCTTGGTGTCGAGCAGCCCCAGCCCCGTGACGAGCTCGGGGTGCCGCTCGACCAGCGCGAGCGCGACGTAGCCCCCCATCGACAGCCCGGCGACGACGGCGCGCGCGTGCCCGGCCTCGGCGAGGACGGCCGCCACCGCGTCCGCCGCGGCCTCGAGCGACGGCTCCGGCTGGGCGCCCCCCTGGGCCGCGCCCAGCCCGGGCAGGTCGACCGCCAGGACCGGGCCGTCCAGCAGCGGGGCGACGTCGGCCCACATCCGGGAGTCGAGCGGGAAGGCGTGCAGCAGGACCAGCGGCACCCCGGTGCCGGGTCGCAGCGCGTGCAGCGTGACGGTGGCGGTCATGCGTCCTCCTGGTCGGATCCGGCGAACGCCTCGCCGTCGGGCGACTGCGGGACGGCGGGCGCCTCGGCCTGCTCGCTCGGCCCGTCCCAGGTGGTCGGCAGCGGCACCGGCAGGCCCGGGCGCACGTGCCGGACGATCTCGTCGAGCACGCGCCGCACGTACGGCTCCCCGACCCACAGGTGCTTGGCGCCGTCGACGCCGATCACCTCCGCCTGGTGCACCCGGGCGAACCGCTCGCGGGCCTCGGCGGGGCGCAGGTAGTCGTCGTGCTCGGGGACCAGCACGACCAGCGGCTTGCCGTCGGCGTCCCAGGCGTCCAGGTCGGCGTCGGTCGCCCGGTGCAGCGGCGGCGACAGCAGGACGGCGCCCTCGACTGCGGGGTCCAGGCCGTGCATGAGCGCCAGCTCGGTGCCGAAGGACCAGCCGACGAGCCAGGGGTGGGGCAGGTCGCGGAACTCGGCGAGCTCGATCGCGGCGTGCACGTCGAACTTCTCCGCCACGCCGCCGTCGAACGCGCCCTCGCTGGTCCCGCGCGGGCTGGACGTCCCGCGGGTGTTGAACCGCAGGACCGCGACGTCGGCGAGCGCCGGCAGCCGCCAGGCGGCCTTCCGCAGCACGTGCGAGTCCATGTAGCCGCCGTGCGTCGGCAGCGGGTGCAGCGTCACGAGCGTGGCCGCGGGGGTGCGCGGGGTGCCGTCGGCGTCGACGGGGAGCGCCAGCTCGCCGACGAGCGTGAGGCCGTCGGCGGTGTGCAGCTCGACCTCCTCCCGGTGCGCGGGCAGGACGGTCAGCGACCGGATGGGTGTGGGGGCGGCTGCGGTGGTCATCGCGGTCGAGCGTAGTCCGGGTGGTCAGCGCCGCGTCGGTCCCCGCCGGTGCCGCGCCGACCAGCACGCGGAGTGCCAGTGCCGGCGGTCCGCCAGCGCGGAGTCGGCCCCGAACAGCCCGTCCGACCGCCAGGCGACGACGTGCGGCGTGCCGGGGGCGATCTCCTGGTCGCAGCCCGGGCAGCGGAACGTGCGGTCGGACCCGCCGACGCGCTGCACGGTCCACGCGCCGTCGGCCGCCTCCTCGGACGTGCGGCCGCCGCGCACCCGGTCGAGGTCGAGCGGGACGTGCTCGGCGGCGTAGGGGCGCTTGCCGGAGCGGCGGGAGGACGGCACGCTCCCGATTGTCCCCCGGCGCGCCGGAGGGCGGCCACCGTGCGGCGACCGCCCTCCGGCGTGCGTGCGGTCCCGGGCGAGGCCCGGACCGGCGTCAGGACAGCCCGGCCGCCGAGTCCGCGGGCGCGATCGTCCGCGTCGCGACGAGGTCCCGGTACCAGAGCGCCGAGTCCTTCAGGGTCCGCTCGAGCGTGTCGTAGTCGACCCGCACGATCCCGAAGCGGCGGTCGTAGCCGTACGCCCACTCGAAGTTGTCCATCAGCGACCACACGAAGTAGCCGCGCACGTCCGCGCCGGCGTCCATCGCGGCGCCGACGGCGTCGATGTGGTCGTGCAGGTACTCGACGCGGTCGAGGTCGTGCACCCGGCCGTCGGCGGACACCTCGTCGGCGAACGCCGCGCCGTTCTCGGTGACGGCCAGCGGGATCGACGGGTACCGCTCGTGGATCTCGAGCAGGAGGTCGGTGAGGCCCTGGGGCTCGATGTTCCAGCCCATCGCCGTGTGCGGGCCCGGCTGCGGCAGCCACTCGACGTCGTCGCAGCCCACCCACGGGCTGACCACGGACGACTTGTGCCCGTCGACGCCGGGGCTGCCGTCGCCGACGACCGGCTCGCCGTGCAGCCGCTGCACCCGGCCCGTCGAGTAGTAGTTGATGCCGAGCAGGTCGATCGGCTGCCGGATGAGCTCGAGGTCGCCGTCCTGCACGAACGACCAGTCGGACACCGCGGCCGTCTGGGCGAACACGTTCTCGGGGTACCGGCCCTCGAGCAGCGGCTGCAGGAACACCTCGTTGGCGACGGTGTCCACCTGGCGCTTCGCCTCGACGTCCTCGGGTGCGTCGGACGCGGCGCGGGTCACGTGCAGGTTGAGCGTGATCGACACCTGCGCGGCGTCGCCCAGCACCTCCCGGATCGCGAGGGCGGCGAGGCCGTGCGCGAGGTTGAGGTGGTGCACGGCGGCGAGCGAGGCGCCCTGCTCGGTGCGGCCCGGGGCGTGCACGCCGGAGGCGTAGCCCAGGTACGCGGAGCACCACGGCTCGTTCAGCGTGGTCCACACCGTCACCTTGTCGCCCAGCACCTCGGCGAGCTTGCGGGCGTAGTCGGCGAACCGGTAGGCGGTCTCGCGGTTGGTCCAGCCGCCCTCGTCCTCCAGGGCCTGCGGCAGGTCCCAGTGGTACAGCGTGACGACGGGCTTGATGCCGGCGGCGATCAGCCGGTCGACGAGGTCGGTGTAGAAGGCCAGGCCCTCGGCGTTCCACTCCCCCGACCCGGTGGGCTGGACTCGCGGCCAGGCGATCGACAGCCGGTAGGCCTGCAGGCCGAGGGACTGCATGAGCGCGACGTCCTCGGGGACCCGGTGGTAGTGGTCGGCGGCGACGGCGCCGGTGTCGCCGTTGAGCACGGCGCCCGGGCGCGCGGAGAACGTGTCCCAGATGGACGGCGCGCGGCCGCCCTCGGTGGCGGCCCCCTCGATCTGGTACGCGGCGGTGGCGGACCCCCAGAGGAAGTCGGCGGGGAACGTGCGCCCGGAGGGGCGGGAGGTGGTCATCAGGAGCTTCCTCGGTTCAGGTGGGTGAGCCGCGGGACGGCGATGTCGAATCGATACGATACACGACCGATGGGAGCGCTCCCGCGCCCCCTTGCGCCCGGACGCGCCCGCCGAGATGGCAACTCTCGGCTCTGCGCGGCGGGTGCCACGCACCCGAGAGTTGCCATCTCGGCGACGGGGTGTCGCCCGGGCCGGGCGAGAGGGGGCGGGTCAGGCGGGGAGGGTGAGCTCCGCGCGCGAGCCCTCGGCCGCCTGCGGCGTGCCCAGGGCCGCCGCGACGTGCCACGTGGCCGGGACGGCGCCCGTGGCCTCGACCGTGACCGTGGAGCCCGAGCGCCGCGCGACGAACTCCACGTCCCCTGCCTTCCCGCGGACCGTGGTCCGCGCCTCGGCGCCGTCCGCCAGGCCGAACACCCGCAGCGTGACGCCGTCGGCGTGGTCGTAGTCCGGGCGGTCGGTGCGCGCGCCGACCGGCAGCAGCGTGCCGGGCCGGACCAGCACGGGCAGCGAGTCGAACCCGTGCCGCTGCCGGTGCCACCGCGGGCCGGACACCGTCGAGCCGTCGAGCAGCGACGTCCACTCCCCCTCGGGCACGTAGACGTCCACGTCGCCCTCGGCGTTGAACACGGGCGCGACCAGCAGCGACGACCCCAGCGCGTACTGGGTGTCGACCGTCGCGGCGCCCGGGTCGTCCGGGAACTCGAGGAACAGCGGCCGCATGACCGGCAGCCCGTCGGTGTGCGCCTCGCGGCCCACCGCGGACAGGTACGGCATGAGCGACAGCTTGAGCTCGGTGAACCGCTGCGTGACCTTGACCGACTCCTCGTCGAACGCCCACGGCACCCGGTACGACGACGACCCGTGCAGCCGGGAGTGCGAGGACAGCAGGCCGAACGCGAGCCAGCGCTTGAACACCGCGGCGTCCGGCGTGCCCTCGAAGCCGCCGATGTCGTGCGACCAGTAGCCGAAGCCGGACGACGCGAGGGACAGCCCGCCGCGCAGCGACTCGGCCATGGACACGAACGTCGACTCGCAGTCGCCGCCCCAGTGCACGGGGAACTGCTGGCCGCCGGCGGTGGCCGACCGCGCGAACAGCACGGCCTCGCCCTCGCCCTTGACCTCCTCCAGCAGCTCGAAGACCGCCTTGTTGTACAGGTGCGTGTAGTAGTTGTGCATCCGCTCGGGGTCCGAGCCGTCGTGCCAGACGACGTCCGTCGGGATCCGCTCGCCGAAGTCGGTCTTGAAGCAGTCGACGCCCATGTCGAGCAGGGCCCGGAGCTTGCCCTTGAACCAGGCGGTGGCCTCGGGGTTGGTGAAGTCGACCAGGCCCATGCCGGCCTGCCACATGTCCCACTGCCAGACCGAGCCGTCGGCGCGCTTCACCAGGTAGCCGAGCTCGGCGCCCTCGGCGAACAGGTGCGAGCGCTGCGCGATGTACGGGTTGATCCAGACGCACACCTGCAGGTCCCGCTCGTGCAGCCTCCGCAGCAGGCCCTCGGGGTCCGGGAACGTCGCCGGGTCCCACACGAAGTCGCACCAGTGGAACCGGCGCATCCAGAAGCAGTCGAAGTGGAACACCGACAGCGGCAGGCCGCGCTCGGCCATGCCGTCGATGAACGACATGACGGTGGCCTCGTCGTAGTCCGTGGTGAACGACGTCGACAGCCACAGGCCGTACGACCAGTCCGGCACGGCGGCCGGGCGGCCGGTCAGCGCGGTGTACCGGCGCAGCACGTCCTTGGGCTCCGGGCCCGCGATGACGTAGTAGCGCAGCCGCTGCCCGGGGACGCTGAACTGGGTGCGGGACACGACCTCGGAGCCGATCTCGAACGAGACGTGGCCGGGGTGGTCGACGAACACGCCGTAGCCCGCGTCGGTCAGGTAGAACGGCACGTTCTTGTACGACTGCTCCGAGGAGGTGCCGCCGTCCGCGTTCCAGATGTCGACGGTCTGGCCGTTCTTCACGAACGGGGTGAACCGCTCGCCCAGGCCGTAGACGTGGTCGCCCACGCCGAGGCCGAGCTGCTCGCGGACGAACGGCCGACCCTCGGCGTCGGTGACCACGCCGACGCCGCGGGAGGTGGCGCCGGTGACGACCCGGCCGTCGACCTCGACGTCGAGCGCCCACTCCCCCGTCGTCGACACCCGGGCGGTGAGGTTGCCCGTGGTGAGGGACGCGCGGGGGTCGTCGTCGGTGGGCCCGGCGACGACCACGTGCGGCGCCGCGTCGGCGAGCCCGAACGCGGGCCCGTGGTCGACGCCGCCCTGGTGGTGCTCGATCGTCACGCCGAGCACCCCCTCGGCGGGCGAGTCGAGGGAGATCGTGATGAGCGGGTGGTTGAGGGTGTCGCCGCGCGTGGCGAGGCGTCCGGTGCCGGCGTAGGCGGTGAGCGTCCGCTCGCCGAGCACGACCTCGTCGACCGCGCGCGGGCGCTGGACCGTGACGCCGGGGAGGGTCTGCCAGTAGCCGTCGGTGAACTTCATGGGTGCTGCCCTTGCCTTACTTGACCGCGCCCGCGGTGATCCCGCGGGTCAGCGTGCGCTGGAAGATGAGGAAGAAGACGATCGCCGGGATCATCGAGACGAGGGCGCCCGCGTTGGTCGTGGGGGCGTCCATCATGCGGTCGCCCTGCAGCGAGGCGAGGGCCACCGGGATCGTCTGGGTGGCGTTGGTCGTGAGCATGACCAGCGGGATGAAGAACTCGTTCCACGTCCAGATGAAGAAGAAGATCAGCAGGACGCTGAGGGTCGGCCGGACCACGGGGAACACGACGCCCCACAGGGTCCGCCACCGGCCCGCGCCGTCCAGGGACGCCGCCTCGAGCAGCGCCTTCGGGAACGTGCCGAGCACCGAGGACAGCAGGTACGTGCCGAACGCGGCCTGGATGACCGTGAAGATGATGATGACCGACCACTGGTTGTTGGACAGGCCCACCTCCTGCGCCATCTGGAACAGCGGGTAGACCAGCACCTCCTGCGGCAGCATGTTCGCGAGCAGGAACAGCGTGACGATCCACATCCGGCCCTTCACCCGGCCGACGCCGAGCGCGTACGAGCTGAACAGCGACAGCACGACGGCGAAGAGCGCGACCGCGCCCGAGATCCAGACGGAGTTGACCAGCTTCTCGGGGAAGTTGACCCGGGTCCAGAAGTTGCGCAGACCCTCGGTGTAGAACTCCGCCGGCCAGGACAGCGGTCCGTTCTGCGAGTAGTCCGCCGGTGCCTTGAACGCGTTCAGCACCATGATGACGAACGGCACGAGCATGACCACGGCGACCAGGACGGCCGCGGCCAGCACGAACCAGCGCGCGGTGCCCCGGCGGTGCCGGCGGTCGGTGTCGGTGGCCTTCGCGCGCCGCGGGCGCGGCGGGCGCCCGGCGGCGACGGGCGTCGGCAGCGTCTCGATGGGGGCGGCCATCAGCGACCCTCCTCCTCACGGCGGGCGCTGCGGGCCTGCAGCACCATGATGACGACGGCGATCAGGATGATGAGGACCGTCAGGACGTTCGCGATCGCGGCGCCGTAGCCGACCTTCGACTTGTCGAAGAAGTTCAGGTACGAGTAGTACGACGGCACGAGCGTCGACGACTCGGGGCCGCCGCGGGTCAGCACGTAGATCGGGCCGAACACCTTGAGCGCGGCCACGGTGCAGGTGAGCGTGATGACGAACGTCTCGGGCTTGATCTGCGGGATCGTGATGGCGCGGAACCGGTGCCACCAGCCGGCGCCGTCGAGCTCGGCGGCCTCGTACAGCTCGGGGTCGACCCGCTGCAGCGCGGACATGAAGATGACGACCGGGTAGCCGATCTGGATCCAGATCAGCACGAGCATGACGGTCGGCAGCGCCGTGTCCGTCGAGCCCAGCCAGTTGGGCGGGTTCGCGACGCCGATCTCCCGCAGGATCACGTTCACCGCGCCGGTCTGGGAGTTGAGGATCCAGTTCCACAGCACGCCGGCGACGGCGACCGGCAGGATCTGCGGCAGGTAGTAGGTGGCGCGGAGCACCGAGGCCACGCGCGGGCCGAACCGCTTGCCGAGCACGTCGAACAGGGTGGTCGCGAGCAGCAGGCCGATCAGCGTCGGCACCACCACCATCGCGAGGATCATCGCGATCGAGTTCCGGAACGACGTCCAGAACTGCTCGTCCGCGAGCAGGTCGGTGTAGTTGCCGAGCCCGTACCAGCGCAGCGGGGCGTTGCCGCCCTTCCACTTGTGCAGGCTGTACCAGATGTTCATCCCGAACGGGATCAGGATGACGACGGTGAAGGCGATCAGGCCGGGCAGCAGGTAGGGCAGGTACCCGACCCAGTCGCGCGAACGGCGGCCGCGGCGGGTGCCGCGGGTGCGCGGCTCCTGCGGCGGCGCGGCGCGGTCGACGGTGGTCAAAGCGGCTCCTCGCGAGGTGGGGCGCCCGGGCCGGCGGCGTGCACTGCCGGCCCGGGCAGGGGGTGGGGACTCAGCCCTCGAGCAGGTCCGTCTTGCCGTCCTGGTAGGCGGTGGACAGGCCGTCCAGCACCTCCGACGGCGACTTCGACTGGTTGACCAGCGACTGCAGCTCGCTGACGATCACGTCGTAGTAGCCCGGGACCGGCCAGTCGGGGTAGAACGCCAGGCCGTCCTCGTCGAGGATCGACTCGAAGTTCTCGGTCATCTCCTTGGTCTTCTCGTCGGTGATCGACGAGGAGTCGCCGGCGACCGGCAGGCCGCCCTTCTGGCCGAGGATCTCCTGCACCTCGGGGCGCAGCGTGATGTCGATGAAGTCGTACGCCAGGTCCTTGTTGGCGGCGTTCTCCGGGACGACCCACAGGTTGCCGGACGAGCCCGGGTGCATCGTGTTGTCCGGGAACAGCGCCTGGGTCCAGGTGAACGGGATCTCCTCGACCAGGCGGCCGAACCACCAGGAGCCGGAGACCATGATCGGGTAGGTGCCGTTGATGAACGAGACACCCATGTCCTCGGCGGTCAGCGCGGCCGAGTCGGACGCGATGTAGCCGGCCTTGATCCACTCGTCGAGCTTCTCGGTCGCCTGCGTGAACGCCTCGTTCTGGAAGTCGACGTCGTCGGCGAACAGCTGGTAGTCGTCGATGAGGTCGCGGTCGCCGTAGTGCAGCACCAGCTCGTACCAGAGCTGGCCGAGCGGGTACTCCGCGCCGGCCTCGGCGAGCGGGGTGATGCCGGCCGCCTTGAACGTGGCGAGCGCGGCCTCGAACTCGTCGAACGTCGTCGGCTGCGCGATGCCCTGCGCGTCCAGCATGTCCTGGTTGTAGTAGACGCCGACGAACTCGCCGTAGTTCGGCACCCCGTACCAGTCGCCGGAGCCCATGAGGCCCTGCTCGTCGTACATGGCCGTCGTCTGGATCGAGTCGGGCAGGGTGTCCGCCCAGCCGCGGGAGTCGGCCTCCTCGGTCAGCGGGGTGATGAGGCCCTGCGAGGCGAGCTGGCCCGCGGTCGCGTTGCCCTTGTTGTACTCCATGACGTCCGGCACGTCGTCGCCTGTGAGGAAGATCTTCGCGTTCTTCTGGATCTGCTCGAACGTCTGGTTCTCGACGTTCACCGTCACGTCCGGGTGCTCGTCCTCGAAGATCTCGATGGCCTTGGCCCACGCCTGGCCCATCGCCGAGTCGTCGTTCTCGTAGTGCCAGACGGTCAGCGTGTCGCCGTCCGAGCCACCGCCTCCGCCGCTGCTGTCTCCGCCGCACGCCGCCAGGGCGAGCGGCAGGGCAAGCGCCAGGGCGCCGGCCACGTACCGCTTCCGCGCAGATGCCATCACACGTCCTCCTCGTCGAGTTCCTGCTGTGCTGGTCGGGGTCCGGCGGTCGCCGGCGCCCCGTGGTCGATCGGTCTAGGGGGTCGTCGCCCCGGCGAGCGCACCCGCCTCGGCGCCGCGCGGCGCCGGACCGGTGCTGCCCAGGTCCACGAGCCGGCACGGCTCCAGGACGGGGGCGGGCACCTCGCCGGTGCCGAGCAGGGCGAGCAGGGCGTCGACGCCCGCCCGCCCGAGCTGCGCGCCGGGGGCGTGCAGCGTCGTGAGCGGCGGCACCGTCTGCCCGGCGACCGCCGGGGACGAGACCACCGCGAGCACGGACAGCTCCGCGGGCACGGCCACGCGGCGGACGGCGAGCTCGGCGGCCACGCCGAACGTCGCGTCCTCGTTCATGGTGATGACCGCCGTGGGCGCCGGGGTCGCGTCGAGCAGCCCGGCCAGCGCGGCCCGGCCGCCCGCCACGGACTCCTCCGCGTACACCTGCACGGGGTCGAGGCCGCGGGCCAGCATCTCGGCGGTGTAGGCCGCCGCAGCCCGCACGGTCGGGCCGTGGCCCTCGGCCAGCCGGTGCTCCGCGTGGTTGACGAACGCGATCCGGGTGTGGCCGAGCCCCGCGAGGTGCGCGACCGCGTCGGCGAGCGTGGCGGCGAAGTCGACGTCCACGGTCGGCACCTCGGGGTCCGCCTCGTCCGCGGTCCGGCCGATCAACGTCACCGGGACGCCGGCACCGCGGAGGGCGGCGACCCGGGCGTCCCAGGCGTGCACCTCCATGACCAGCACGCCGTCGGCAAGCCCGCGGCGCGCGACGTCGAGCACGCCGTCGGCGTCGTCGGCCGCGAACGGCCAGAGCACCAGCTGGTACCCGCGCTCCTGGGCGACCGCGGCGGCGCTGAGCACGAACTCGGCGGAGGTGCGGCTGAGGCCGGAGTCGGCGACGGGGTAGGTCAGCGCGAGCACCCGGCTGCGACGGGTGGCCAGACCGCGGGCGAGGGCGTTGGGGCGGTAGCCGAGCTCGTCCATCACGGACTCGACCCGGGCGCGGGTCGCGGCGGACACGGGGCGGGCGCCGGTCAGGGTGGCCGACACCGTGGACAGCGCGACGCCGGCCCGGCGTGCCACGTCCTGCATCGTCACCATCGTCCTGCGGACCTCTCCCTCGAGTGTCTCGGCGGCACCTCGTCCGTGAGGTGTCGAAGCGCTTCGCGCGGTCGTCACTGTAGGCCCGGGATCACCCGGGCGTCCAGCCCCCCAAGTCTCGAAACGGTCACGACTCGCGTCGAATCGCTTCGATACTAGGCGACACGCCTCAGCGGACGTCAAACGGCAGGAACGCGCGACACACATAGGACGAATCGCGGCGGCAGTGCACTCCGCCTCGCCACACGCGTCGAACCGCTTGCACATTGCGAAGCGCTTCGCTCGCGCCCACCGTCGCGCCCCGTCCGGGCACCGGCACGCCCCCGCGCCCCGACCTGCGCCGAGGGGCCCCGCACCCCCACTACCCTGGGCGGATGGCGACCATCGGGGACGTGGCCCGCGCGGCGGGGGTGTCCGTGTCGACCGTCAGCTACGTGCTGAGCGGCAAGCGCACGATCTCCGGCCCCACCCGCGACCGGGTGCAGCGCGCCATCGCCGAGCTCGGGTACCGCCCGCACGCCGGCGCCCGGGCCCTGGCGTCCAGCCGCAGCAACGTGATCGCCCTGATGGTGCCGTTCCGGCCGGGGATCAACGTGCAGATCATCATGCAGTTCGTCGGCGGCGTCGTGACCACCGCGCGCGAGCACGACCACGACGTCCTCGTGCTCACCCAGGACGACGCCCAGGGCATCGACCGGGTCGCGGCGAGCTCGACGGCCGACGCCCTGATCGTGATGGACATCGAGTCCGAGGACGCCCGGCTCCCCGCGCTGCGCGCGCTGGCGCTGCCGAGCATCCTCATCGGCGTCCCCGACGACACCACCGGGCTCAGCTGCGTCGATCTCGACTTCGCCGGGGCGGGTCGGCTGGCGGTCCGCGAGCTCGCCGGGCACGGCCACCGCCGGCTCGTCCTGGTCGGGGCGTCCCAGGACCGGCTCGACCACCGCGCCAACTACGCCGTGCGCATGCGGCAGGGCGTCCTGGAGCAGGCCGCCGCGGCCGGGGTCGAGGCCGCGGTCGTGCCCGCCGAGCCGACCTTCTCCGGCGGCGCGGCCGCGCTGGACGCGGTGCTCGCGCAGCACCCGGGCACCACGGGTCTCGTCGTGCACAACGAGGCGGCCCTCGGCGGGCTGCTGGCCCGGGCGGCCGAGCGCGGCCTGCGCGTGCCGGACGACCTGTCGGTCGTGGCCGTCAGCCCGGCGGAGATGGCCGCGGGGCTGCCCGTGCCGGTGTCGCTCATCGAGGTGCCGGGCGAGCGGATCGGCCGGATCGCGGTCGAGATGGTGATGGCCCGCCTGTCCGGCGAGGACACGGCGGAGACCCGCCTGGTCTCCCCCGCCTACACCGACCACGGCAGCGTGGCGGCGCCCCGCGGCTGAGCCCTCCGGGGCGCGCCGGTGACGGCACCCTGCGACAAGAAGGCACATCGGCGTTGACAGTGCCTCCGGCACCTGCCCTAGGCTCCATTCCGGCGTCCCCCGCCGTGTGGGGGCGATCAGCCGCGCCGCAGCCACGATCCTCCCGAGGACGCACATGCGACGCACCACCAGGACGACCGTCGGCGTCATCACCGCGGCGGTGATGGCCCTGACCATCGTGGGACCCGCCCAGGCGAGCAGCACCGCCGCCCGGGACGCCCGGCAGGACGCCGAGGCAACGGCGGGCCTGCTCGCCGAGGTCACCCTGACCGAGTCCCTGCTCGCGGAGGTGGGGCTCTCGCTGCTCGACTTCGCCGACGTCGAGCAGAGGAGTCCCGAGTTCCTGGCCGAGCTCGAACGGCTGCTCGACGACTGGGAGCCCGAGCCGGACCCGGAGCCCGAGGTCGAGCCGAGCCCGACGCCCGAGCCGCAGGTCGTCACCCCGCCGATCCTGGGCCAGCACCTCCAGGACGGCCCGATCACTCCGGGAACCACGCTCGGGAGCACCCCGGTCAGCATCCCTGTCGCCGCCTCGGACACCACCAGGGAACAGCTCGCCGCCCGGTGGCTCGCCCACGCCTACACGATGGCCGAGGTCAACTCGGCCCGGGACCGCAACGCGCGCGACATCGGGTCCGAGACGGTCTACATGTACCTCTCGCACTACGTCGACCTGCCCCAGGACCCGACCCAGTACCCCGTCGACCACAACTCCAACGCGAACCGGTACGCCGCCTGGATCACCCCCGACGACCGCCGGGTGTTCGACCAGTACCTGCGCTACGACCGGCACGTCGAGATGGCGTACCAGGTCACCCAGCTCGGCGAGGCGCTGCGCGGTCTGACGGGCGTGCAGGGCGCGGCAAGACACGCGTGGCAGAACGCCCACCGGTGGGGCGGCAAGATCCTCGGCCTGACCTCCGTCGGATGGAACGCCGGAGTCGACGGCGTCTCGGGACAGGAGGCGACAGCAGTCCTCACCGACGCGTGGAACGCCACCGACGATCCCGAGGCGGCCATCCGCATGGTCGAGGAAGGGCTGAAGAGCCAGTACGGAACTGCGATCGGCACGAAGGAGATGACCGGTCTCATGCTGGCGGCGGCCGCGACAGTGGCCGGCGCGCCCGTCGGGCTCGTGGCCGCGCTCGTCACCACGTCGCTGACCGTAAGCCTCGCGGGGATGAAGGACGTCGTCGACCAGGCCATGCTGGCCGGCCTGCTCGCCACCGCCAGCAGCCGCGTCACCCTGCGCTACTTCCGTTCCATCGGGATGGACTGACGCGACGGGTGGTCGCTGCTCGCCGGGCCCGGCCCTCCCCGCTGGATCGCACGTGCGAGGAGGGCCGGGTACTGCTCGTGCTGGAGTCGGAGCGGCTGCGGAGCCTGCGCCGCGGCCGCGTGCGCCTCGGCGCCGCGCTCCTGCTGAGCAGTGTCCTGTCAATCTCGTTCGCCCAGCTCTTCCTGCCTCGCGGCCTCTCGTCCCGGACCGGCGGCGCGTCCGCTGAGTGGGCGATGTTCGCCGTCGCCGTCGCCGTCGTCCACCTCATCGCGGGCGGGCTCTTGGGCTGGTGGTCCCGTTCTCGTTCACACGTCGTCGCCGGGTTCGCTCTCGCCGTGCTGGCGGCGTCGGCCGCCTGCACGGGCGCGTGCACGCTCGTGCTGATCGCCTTGGACCCGGACGACGGCCGGCAGCGCATCGAGCGCTGGTTCGGCCCTTCGCCGCCCAGGCATCCCCCCGCGGTCGGCCATGAGACGGTGGCCGCTCTGCGCCCCGCGCTCGTCGTGCTGCTGCTCGTCGTCCTGCCGCTTCTCCTGACAGGGATCGGCGCCGTGCTGACCCGCCGGGATCGCCTGCGACTCGAGCGACTCGAGGACGACGTCCGCCTGGCGGGGGGCGACCCGGCGCGCCCATCGGGCTCCGGGAAGTCCAGCGCCGAGAACGCCGATCTCGCCCGGTGGGCGGCCGAGGCCCGCGCGCACGCGAACCGGGGGCCCCGGACACGGCTGGGAAGGGCGGTGGCGCGCGTCCGTACCCGAGTCCTCGTCGTGCTCGTCGCGCTCGTGACCCTGGCCGTCCACGTCCTCGCCATGCCGCGGGCGGCCGGGTTCCGGCCGGCAGACCTCGGCGGCACCGTCTACCTGCTGACGGCCGGGTTCACCGCGCTGGCCGCCTTCCTCATCCTGCACGGCTGGGCACGCACTCGGTCGGCGTCCCGCCGGGGTCTCGTCGGCGCGCTGCTCGGCGCGGCGACGATCGGGGCCGCCGGGTGGTGGCTCACGTCGTCTGTCATCGCGGGCGTCCACCTGCGGCCCGACGGGCTCGGCTACCTCGCCGACCCCGAGCTCGTGGCGGAGCTCGACTCGCTCTACGCCGCCCCGGCGCTGGTGGTGCACAGGTCGTGGCAGCAGTCCGTGCTCCTGGCCCTGCCGTACCTGGTGCCCGTGGTGCTGGCCGCGTGGAGCGCGCGGCGCGACCGCCGGAACTGGGAGGCCCTGCGGCGGCGCGAGGACGAGACCCTCTCGGGCGCTGCGCCGGGCACGGTCGCCGGGGCGGGGGCGGCTCGGCGGGCTCACGCCCAGCCTGCCGCCGACCCGTGGGAGGACGGCCGCTGACGGCGGGTCCCGGTCCCCCACCCACTCCCCTGGGCGAGGACGGACGACCCTCTCCTCCTCCCCCCGCGGCGCCGCGTCAGGCCGTGACCAGCCGCCCCGCGCGGTACACGGCGACCGGTGCCAGGTCCTCGTCCGTCACGACCACGTCCGCCCGCCGCCCGACCGCCAGCGCGCCCAGGTCCGGCCGGCCCAGGACCTCCGCGGGCGTCGTCGCCGCGGAGCGCACCGCCGCCACCAGCCCGATCCCGGAACCGACCACGGTCCGCACCACGTCCAGCAGGTGCGCCGTCCCGCCGGCGATCGCGCCGGCCGAGCCGTCGTCGCCGAGGATCCGCGCCACCCCGCCGCCCACCCGGACCGCCATCGGCCCGAGCCGGTAGTCGCCGTCCGCCATGCCCGCCGCGGCCATCGCGTCGGTCACCAGCGCGATCGAGCCGGGCCCGACCAGGTCGAAGACGGCCCGCACCGTGCCGTCCGCCAGGTGGGTGCCGTCCGCGACCAGCTCGACCACGAGGTCCCCGCGCGCGGCGGCGGCCAGGCAGGCGGCGATCGGGCCGGGGTCCCGGTGGTGCAGCGGGCGCATGCCGTTGAACAGGTGCGTGGCGGTGGGCCGCGGCGACCGTCCGGGCGCCCCGACCCGGCCCGTCAGCAGCGCGCGCGCCCGGTGCACCGCGACGTCCACCTGCTCCGACGCGGCGTCCGTGTGCCCGATCGACGGCACGACGCCCCCGCGCACCAGCGCGGCCAGCACGTCCGCGCCGTCGCCGGCCCCGGCGGCGCCCGTGCCGTCCGCCACCCCCGGCACCTCCGGCGCCACGGTCATCGTCACCAGGTGCCCCCGCGCGGCGGCCACCAGGTCCGCGACCAGCCCGGGGTCCCCCGCCAGCATGTCCGCCGGGTTCTGCGCCCCGCACCGGTCGACCGACAGGAACGGCCCCTCCGCGTGGACGCCGACCAGGTCGCCGGACTCCACCAGGTCCGCGAGCAGCGCCGCGCGCGCCAGCAGCACGTCCCGGGGCGCGGTGACCAGCGAGGCGACCAGGCTCGTCGTGCCGTGCCGCAGGTGCTCGCGGACGGCGACCAGGGCCTCGTCGCGGGTGGTCGCGTCCGGGAAGCTCGACCCGCCGCCGCCGTGGTCGTGCAGGTCGACGAGCCCGGGGAGCAGGGTCGTCCCGGGTGCCGGCGCGGGCGGGACCTCGTCGGCCCAGCGCCCGGGCACCTGCGCGGCGGGCCCGACCCACGCGATGCGGCCCCCGGCGAGCACGACGGCCCCGTCGGGCAGGACCTCGGAGGGCGTCACCACCTCCCCGCGCAGGACGACGTCGGCAGGGGCGGTGTCGGCGGTGGTCACGGCCCCATCATGGCGCACGCCTCGCACCCCGCGGGGCCCCCGGGGTCAGAACAGCCGGGAGTCCACGTCGTCGACGCCGCGCATCGCGTCGTAGTCCAGCACCAGGCACGCGATCCCGCGGTCCGTGGCCAGGACCCGCGCCTGCGGCTTGATCTCCTGCGCCGCGAACACGCCCCGCACGGGCGCGAGCAGCGGGTCGCGGTTCAGCAGCTCCAGGTACCGGGTCAGCTGCTCGACGCCGTCGATGTCGCCGCGTCGCTTGATCTCGACCGCCACCGTGGCGCCGGCCGCGTCCTTCGCGAGGATGTCGACCGGGCCGACCGCGGTCGGGAACTCGCGGCGCACCAGCGTGTGACCCGCGCCGAGCACGTCGATCTGCGCGGCCATCAGCTCCTGCAGGTGCGCCTCGACGCCGTCCTTGATCAGCCCCGGGTCGACGCCCAGGTCGTGGTCGGAGTCGTGCAGCACCTCGTGCACCTCGATGACCAGCCGGTCGTCGCTCTTGGTGTGCTGCACGGTCCACACCTGGGCGACGCCGCGCTCGAGCGCCTCGCCCGCGGCGTCCTCGGTGCGCAGCGTGCACGGCGGGCTCATCCAGTTCAGCGGCTTGTACGAGCCGCCGTCGGAGTGCAGCAGCACCGAGCCGTCCGCCTTGACCACGACCAGCCGGGTCGCGAGGGGCAGGTGGGCGTTGAGCCGGCCGCTGTACCGGGCCGAGCAGCGCGCGACGAGCAGGCGCATGGGAGTCCTTACGACGGTCAGATCACGTGGTGCGGCACCGGCGGGGCGGCCTCGAGCCAGGACGTCAGCCCGGCGTACGCCTCGGGCGTCATGAGGAGCTCGACCTCCTCGGCGCCGGCGGGGCCGGGCACCCGGCAGCGGACCAGGTACGGACCGCCGGCCACCGCGGCGTCCACCGCGGTGCGCTCCAGCACCTCCATCCCGCCGCGCGGCCAGACCTGGCCAGGGCGCGGGGCGAGCGAGCGCAGCCGCCACCAGTACAGGTGCCGGGCGCCGTAGTGCGCGATGCCGCGGGACCAGCGGGAGCCGACCCGCAGCGAGCAGCGGAACGACCCCACCCGCCGGGTGAGGCTGCTCCACCGGGACAGGCCGAGGCCCACGACCACCAGCGCGGCCACGACGAGCAGCAGCGCGAGGAACGCGATCTGGTGCCCGGTCACGGCCTGCCCGCCGACGTCAGCGGCCGGACGTGCCGGAGGCCACCGCCTCGGCCGCGTCGACGACGACGGTCACCTGGTCGCCGTCGACGGAGAGGAAGCCCCCCTCGACGGTCCACCGGTGGACGGACCCGCCGGCCTCGATCACCCGGACCTCTCCGCGCCGGAGCACGGAGAGGACCGGGGTGTGCCCGGCCAGGATGCCGATCTCGCCGTCCGAGGCGGGCGCGCTCACCTGACGCGCGTCGCCGGACCAGATGGTGCCGTCGGTGTCGACGAGGTCGACCTCGAGCTGGGCCATGGGACGAGAACCTCCTGGAAGGGGGTGGATCGAGGGTGGTGCGGGTGGAGCGGCGGGCGTCTGCGTCAGACGCCGTACTCCTTCTGGATGCGGGCCCAGTTGCGCTCGAGGTCCTCGAGGCCGCCGATGTTGAAGAAGGCCTGCTCGGCGATGTGGTCGAACTCGCCGTCGGCGATCTTCGCGAACGCCTCGACGGTCTCGGACACCGGGACCGTGGAGCCCACGACGCCGGTGAACTTCTCCGCCATGTAGGTGTTCTGCGAGAGGAACTGCTGGATGCGGCGGGCGCGCGCGACGACCGTCTTGTCCTCCTCCGACAGCTCGTCGACACCGAGGATCGCGATGATGTCCTGGAGCTCCTTGTTGCGCTGCAGGATCGACTTCACTCGGGTGGCGACGTCGTAGTGCTCCTGGCCCACGTACCGCGGGTCGAGGATGCGGGACGTCGACGCCAGCGGGTCCACCGCCGGGTACAGACCGCGGGACGCGATCTCGCGGGAGAGCTCCGTCGTCGCGTCGAGGTGCGCGAACGTCGTGGCCGGGGCCGGGTCGGTGTAGTCGTCGGCCGGCACGTAGATCGCCTGCAGCGAGGTGATCGAGTGGCCGCGGGTCGAGGTGATGCGCTCCTGCAGGAGGCCCATCTCGTCCGCGAGGTTCGGCTGGTAGCCCACCGCGGACGGCATGCGGCCGAGCAGCGTGGAGACCTCGGAGCCGGCCTGGGTGAACCGGAAGATGTTGTCGATGAAGAGCAGCACGTCCTGCTTGGCGACGTCGCGGAAGTACTCCGCCATCGTCAGGGCCGACAGGGCGACGCGCAGACGCGTGCCCGGCGGCTCGTCCATCTGGCCGAAGACGAGGGCGGTCTTGTCGAAGACGCCCGCCTCCTCCATCTCGACGATGAGGTCGTTGCCCTCACGGGTGCGCTCGCCGACGCCGGCGAACACCGACACACCGCCATGGTCCTGCGCGACGCGCTGGATCATCTCCTGGATGAGGACGGTCTTGCCGACGCCCGCGCCGCCGAACAGGCCGATCTTGCCGCCCTGGACGTACGGGGTGAGCAGGTCGATGACCTTGATGCCGGTCTCGAACATCTGCGTCTTCGACTCGAGCTGGTCGAAGGCCGGGGCCTTGCGGTGGATCGGCCAGCGCTCGGTGATCTCGAGCTTCTCGCCCTCGCCGAGGTTGAGCACCTCACCGGTCACGTTGAACACGTGGCCCTTGGTGACGTCGCCGACGGGCACCGAGATCGGCGCGCCGGTGTCGGTGACCTGGGCGCCGCGCACGAGGCCGTCGGTCGGCTTGAGCGCGATGGCCCGCACGAGCGAGTCGCCGAGGTGCTGCGCGACCTCGAGCGTCATCGTGAACCCGCCGGACTCCTCGCCCTCGCCCTGCGAGGACAGGTCGATGTGGACGGTCAGCGCGTTGTAGATGTCCGGGATCTGGTCCGCGGGGAACTCGATGTCCACGACGGGCCCGATCACACGGGCGACGCGGCCCACGCCGGGCGTGGCCGTGGTGTCCTTCGCGTCGACGGTGGTCGCGGTCATGTCTGCCTGCCTTCGGTCGTCCGCCGGTGTCCGGCGGGCTGGTTCGGGTCGTGCGGTCGGGCGGTTCAGGAGGCGAGCGCGTCGGCGCCCGACACGATCTCGCTGATCTCCTGGGTGATCTCGGCCTGGCGGGCCTGGTTCGCCAGCCGCGTGTACGTGCGGATGAGGTCCTCGGCGTTCTCCGTCGCGGTGTGCATCGCGCGCTGCCGCGCCGCGAGCTCGGACGCCGCCGCCTGCAGCAGGCAGGCGAAGATCCGGGTGCGCACGTACCGCGGGAGCAGCGCGTCCAGCACCTCGGCCGCGTCGGGCTCGAAGTCGTACAGCGGGAGCGCCTCGTGCTCGCCGGCGGGGGCGACGCCCTCGACGACCTCGAGCGGCAGCATCCGGATGACCTGCGGGCGCTGGCTCACCATGTTGACGAACTGCGTCGACACGATGTGCAGCTCCCCCACGCCGCCGTCGGCCGGGTCGGCGTCGAAGGCCGCGAGCAGCGTGCTCGCGATCTCCTCGGCCAGCTCGGACGTCGGGGCGTCGGACTGCCCGGTCCACACCGCCGCCAGCTCACGCTGCCGGAACCGGTAGTAGGACTCGGCGCGGCGGCCGCTGATGTACAGCGCGACCTCCTTGCCCTCGCCCTCGAGCCGCTCGACCAGCCGCTCGGTCTCGCGGATGACGGACGCCGAGTAGGCGCCCGCCATGCCGCGGTCCGACGCGATGAGCAGCACGGCGACGCGGTTCGTGTCGTCGCGCTCCGCCAGCAGCGGGTGCGAGACGTCCGAGTGCGTCGCGACCGCCGAGACGGCCCGGGTGATCGCCCGGGCGTACGGCGACGCCGCCGCCATCCGGTCGCGGGCGCGCCCGATCCTGGACGCCGCGATCAGCTCCTGCGCGCGGAACATCTTCTTCAGCGACTGGGTCGACCTGATCCGCTGCCGGTAGACCCGCTGCTGTCCGGCCACGCGTCAGGCCTTCTTCTGCCGGACGATCTGCTCCTGCTCGACCGGCGTCTCGTCCTCGGGCTGCTCGGCGCCGACCAGCGGCGTGCCGTCGCCCTTGAGGAAGCCGTGGCGGAACTCGTCGACGGCGGAGGCGAGCTTGGCCTCCAGGTCGTCGCCGAGCTTGCCCGTGCTCGCGATCGTGCTGAGCACGTCCGTGTTGCGGCGCAGGTGGTCCAGCAGCTCGGACTCGAACCGGCGGACGTCCTCGACCGGGACGTCGTCCAGCTTGCCCTTGGTGCCGGCCCAGATCGACGCCACCTGCTCCTCGACCGGGAACGGCGAGTACTGGGGCTGCTTGAGCAGCTCCATCAGGCGGGCGCCACGGGTCAGCTGCGCGCGGGACGCGGCGTCCAGGTCGGACGCGAACATCGCGAACGCCTCGAGCGACCGGTACTGCGCCAGGTCGAGCTTCAGCGTGCCCGAGACCTGCTTCATCGCCTTGACCTGCGCGGCACCACCGACGCGGGACACCGAGATGCCGACGTCGACGGCGGGGCGCTGGTCCGCGTTGAACAGGTCGGACTGCAGGAAGATCTGGCCGTCCGTGATGGAGATGACGTTGGTCGGGATGTACGCCGAGACGTCGTTGGCCTTGGTCTCGATGAACGGCAGGCCGGTCATCGAGCCGCCACCGAGCTCGTCGGACAGCTTCGCGCAACGCTCCAGCAGGCGGGAGTGCAGGTAGAACACGTCGCCCGGGTACGCCTCGCGGCCCGGCGGGCGGCGCAGCAGCAGGGACACGGCGCGGTACGCCTCGGCCTGCTTCGACAGGTCGTCGAACACGATGAGGACGTGCTTGCCGCCGTACATCCAGTGCTGGCCGATGGCCGAGCCGGTGTAGGGCGCCAGGTACTTGAAGCCGGCCGGGTCGGACGCCGGGGCCGCGACGATCGTCGTGTACTCCAGGGCGCCGGCCTCCTCCAGGGCGCCGCGGACGGCGGCGATGGTGGAGCCCTTCTGGCCGATGGCGACGTAGATGCAGCGGACCTGCTGCTCCGGGTCGCCGGTCTCCCAGTTGGCCTTCTGGTTGAGGATCGTGTCGATCGCGATGGCCGTCTTGCCGGTCTGGCGGTCGCCGATGACGAGCTGCCGCTGGCCGCGGCCGATCGGGATCATCGAGTCGATCGCCTTGATGCCGGTCTGCAGCGGCTCGTGCACCGACTTGCGGGCCATGACGCCCGGGGCCTGGAGCTCGAGCGCGCGGCGGCCCTCGGAGACGATCTCGCCCAGGCCGTCGATCGGCTGACCCAGCGGGTCGACCACGCGGCCGAGGAAGGCGTCGCCGACCGGGACGGACAGGACCTCGCCCGTGCGGCGGACCTCCTGACCCTCCTCGATGCCGGTGAACTCGCCGAGGACGATGACGCCGATCTCGCGGACGTCGAGGTTGAGCGCGAGGCCCAGCGTGCCGTCCTCGAAGCGGAGCAGCTCGTTGGCCATCGCGCCCGGCAGGCCCTCGACCCGGGCGATCCCGTCGCCGGCCAGGGTGACCCGCCCGACCTCCTCGGCGGCGGCGCCGGTGGGCTCGTACGTCGTGACGAAGCTGTCCAGCGCGGCGCGGATGTCCTCCGGCCGGATCTGCAGCTCGCTCATGGCATCTCTCCTGTCGTGCAGCACGCCCGCGGCGTGCGCTCCCACGTGGGTGGTCGGGTCGGGCCGTCAGGCCCGGTCAGCTGGCAAGTCGTCGGCGTGCGTCCGCCAGCCGTGCGAGCACGGTCGCGTCGATCACCTCGGGGCCGACCTGCACGCGCAGGCCGCCCAGGACGTGCGGGTCCACCAGGACCTGCACCTGGATCTCGCGCCCGTAGGCGCGGCCGAGGATCTCCGCGAGCCGGGCCCGCTGGGCGGGACCCAGGTCGGCCGCGGTCGTGACCGTGGCGACCGTGCGGCTCCGGCGCTCGGCGATCAGGTCGCCGAGGTGCCCGAGGGTCGCGACGTACCGGCGGCCGCGCGGCGCCACGGCCGCCCGGCGCGCGAGCACGCGGGTCGCCGTCGCACCGGTCCCGGCCGTCAGCCGGTCGACGAGCTCGCCGCGCGCCTGGGCGTGCAGCGTGTCGTCGTACAGCCGGCGGCGCACCTCGCGCTGACCGGCGAGCGCCCGGCCGAGCCGGAACAGCTCCTCCTGGACCTGCTCGATCGTGCCGTCCGCCTCGGCCGACGCGAGCACGGCCGAGAAGGCCAGCTGCTCGGCGGCGTCGGCGAGGTCGCCCTCCTCGGACCACCGCGCCCGCACCAGCCCCTGCGCGGCCTCGGCCACACGGGGGTCGGCGCCGGCCAGCAGCCGGGTCGCGAGCGCGGCCTTGGCCTCGCCCGCGGCCGACGGGTCGGTGAGGGTGCGCCGCAGCGAGCCGGACGAGTCCAGCGCGTCGACCAGCGCGAACAGCTGCTCTCCGAGCAGCAGCCCCTCGGCGCCGGCCGACCGCAGCACCGGCTCGAACCGGCCCTCCGCGGCGGCCAGCGACGCCCGGCTCGTCCCTCGCATCAGTTCCCCTTACCCGCGGTGGCGGTGGTCTGCGCGTCCAGCTCGTCCAGGAACCGCTCGACGACGCGCGAGCGACGCGCCTCGTCCGCGAGCGACTCGCCGACGATCTTCGACGCGAGCTCGGTGGCGAGCGAGCCGACGTCCGCACGGAGCGACACGGCGGCCTGCTGGCGCTCGGCCTCGATCTGGCGCTGGGCCGTCTCGGCGATCCGCGCCTGCTCGGCGGTGGCCTTCTCGCGCGCCTCGGCGACGATCTGGCCGGCCTCGGAGCGCGCCTCCTCGCGGATGCGCGCCGCCTCGGCACGGGCGTCCTGGAGCTGCTGCTCGTACTCCGCCTTCGCGGCGGCAGCCTCCTCCTGGGCGCTGGCGGCCTTCGCGAGCCCGCCCTCGATCTTCTCGGTCCGCTCGTCGAGCACCGCCTGGAACTTCGGCAGCACGAGCTTGTAGAAGACGACGCCGATCACGATCAGGACGACCGACGACCACAGGATGTCGTAGCCCGCGGGGATGAGCAGGCGCCAGCCCTCGACCTCTTCGGTCTCCGCGGCCAGGATGCTCGCCGCGGGGAGCGCGGCGGTGATCACGAGAAGAGGAAGCCGGTGATCAGGCCGAGGAGGCCGAGGACCTCGACGAAGCCGATGCCGATGAACATGGTGGTCCGGAGCTGGCCGGCGACCTCGGGCTGGCGCGCCATGCCCTCGACGGTCTTGCCGATCAGGATGCCGAGGCCGATGCCCGGGCCGAGAACCGCGAGGCCGTAGCCCACGGTCGCGATGTTGCCCGAGATGGCGTTCTCGGCCGCAAGGATGACGCTGGGGTCCGCGAGAAGAGACACGCTGTGCTCGTTCCTTCCGTTTGGCCGCCGACCGGTCGGCCGGCGGTCGTCTGGTGACGAGGGCCCGTCGAGGCCCCCGTGGGGGTGGTGCTGGTCAGATCAGGTCAGTGCTCGTCCTCGATGGACTGGCTCAGGTACACGGCCGTCAGGACGACGAAGATGTAGGCCTGCAGCGCGGCGACGAACACCTCGAACAGGGTGATCGCGAAGCCGCCCGCGAGGGTGAGCGCGCCGAAGGGCTTCAGGCCGCCGCTCGCCTCGAACAGCAGGAACTGGGTGGCCGAGAAGCAGAGCACCAGCATGAGGTGCCCGGCGACCATGTTGGCCATGAGCCGGATCGCCAGCGTGACGGGCCGCAGGACGAACACCTGCAGGAACTCCACCGGCGCCAGCAGGATGTACAGCGGCCACGGCACGCCCGGGGGGAACAGGCTGGTCTTGAGGAACCCGCCCACGCCGTGCGCCTTGACGCCGGCGCCCAGGTACATCACGTAGACCCAGAGGGCCAGCATGACCGGCAGGCCGATCAGCGAGGTGCCCGCGATGTTGAGGAACGGGATCACGCCCGTGATGTTGAAGGCGAAGATCGCGAAGAAGATCGTCGTCAGGAGCGCGACGTACTTCGGTGCCTTCTCCTTGCCGAGGATGTCCTGGGCGACGTTGATCCGGACGAAGTCGAGCAGCATCTCGGCCATGTTCTGGCCGCGGCGCGGCACCAGGCGGGCCCGGCGCGCGGCGATGACCATGATGGTCAGCAGCACCGCGACGGCGACGAAGCGCACGACCTGGATGCGGTTGATCTCGAAGATCGTGCCCTCGAACCAGATGGCGGGAGGGAAGAACTCGGCGATCGACGGCTTGTGGAACCCGGACTCGCCTTCGGCAGCGAGCGGCAGGATCGTCGCAAGGCTGGACAGAGCAGTCTCCTGTAGGTCGAAGGCTCGCGGCGTCGGGTGCCTCGAGGTGCGGGTCACCGCGCCGGGACCCGGCCGTCGTGGGTGGTTCGGCTGGAAGCCTAGCCTACGGAACGGCCGGACCCGTCCGGCTCGTCCCCATTCGGGACCTTGGGCCTAGCACCTGTAGGGGACACGTAAGGCACCCTGCCCCGCGACACCGCCCGGTAGTCGAGCAGCGCGGACCCGATGACGGCCACCGCGACCACCACGGCCAGCACGTACCGGTCGTAGAAGTCCATGCCGCGCAGCACCGCGAGCACCACGATCACGACCACGAGCTTGCCCAGCCAGGTGCCCATGATGACCGCCATCATCCGGCCCGGGGCGGCGGTGTCGGTCTTGAGCATCGACAGCGTCGTGGTCCCCGAGAACACCAGCGCGATGGCGGCGCCGATCAGCGCGCCCCACACCCCGGGCAGGCCGGCGACGAGCCAGCCCACGGCCACGCCGACGACGGTGACGCCGGCGACCAGCCAGATCATGTCGTGCAGCGCGCGGCGGAACACGGCGGCCACCTCGGGGCTGTCCCCCGGGCGGGGGGTCGGCTCGGCGGTGGGGTCGGTCATCGGTCCGTCCTCGGGTCGGCGTCGTGCAGGGCGTCGGTCAGGCGGGTCAGGGGGTGCGCCGCGGCGGCGGGCGCGGGGCCGGCGGCGACCGCGGGACCGGCGGCGGGGGCCGCGTGCCAGGCCCGGCGGTGCGCGTCGGCGGCGTGCCGGGCGGGGGCCGGGGCGGGCGCGCCGGCGGCGCGGTGCTCGGGGGCGTTCTGCGGCGCCGGTGCGGGCTCGGGCCCGGTCGGCGGGCGCACCCCGGGACCGCCGCCGGGCGTACCGCCGCCCGCGGTGCTGCGGCCGCGCAGCGGGCCGAGGGTCAGCGCCAGTGCGGCGAGCACGCCGACACCCAGCCCGACGAGGACCGCGGTGGTGGAGAACCACACGAGCGCCGTCGCCGCGCCGGTGAACACGAACGTCCACACGTACAGGATGATCACCGCGCGCCGGTGCGAGTGGCCGAGCGCCAGCATCCGGTGGTGCAGGTGCATCCGGTCCGGGTGGAACGGCGACCTGCCCGAGCCCACCCGGCGGATCACCGCGAGGCCCATGTCGAGCAGCGGCAGCAGCAGCACGGCCAGCGGGAGCAGGATCGGCAGGAACGCGGGGAACGACTGCCGCGTGGAGGCGATGGCCGGGTCGATCTGCCCGGTCACCTGGATGCCGGCCGCGGCGATCACGAGGCCGATGAGCATCGACCCCGAGTCGCCCATGAAGATCCGCGCCGGGTTGAAGTTGTGCGGCAGGAAGCCCACGCACGCCCCGACGAGCAGCGCCACGACGAGCGTCGCGAGGTTGGAGTAGTCGCCCGGGCTGGCGTCGCGGGTGAGCTGGTAGGAGTACAGGAAGAACCCGGCGCCGCCGATGGCGATCAGCCCGGCCGCGAGCCCGTCCAGCCCGTCGACGAAGTTCACGGCGTTCATCGCGACGACGACCACCAGCACGGTCAGGCCGAGCCAGATCCGGTCGGAGCCCAGCACCACGCCGTCGATCGGCAGCTGGTAGAGCTGCACCCCCATCGACGCCATGACGAACGCCGCGAGCACCTGGCCCACCAGCTTCGTCATCCAGTCCAGGTCCCAGATGTCGTCGGCCACCCCGAGGGCGCACACGATGGTGGCCGCCGCGGCGATGCCGATCACCGGCTCGGGCCGGTCGAAGACGTCGGCGAGGAACGGCAGCTGGCTGGCCATCACCAGGCCGACCATGATCCCGGCCCACATCGCCAGGCCGCCGAGCCGCGGCGTCGGGATGGAGTGCACGTCCCTGCTCCGGACGGCCGTGATCGCGCCCCAGCGGAGCGCGCACCACCGCGCCAGCGGCGTCAGCACGTAGGTCGCCGCCGCGGCGATCAGCAGGAGCAGGAGGTACGCCCTCACCGGCCGGCGTCACCCGCCACGACGGGGGCGACCTCGCGGAGGCGCTCCAGGGAGATGGCGCCCTGCCGGACGACGCGGAGCTCGTCGCCGGTGGCGTCCACGATCGTCGAGGCGACCTGCCCCGGGGTGCGGCCGCCGTCCAGGTACGTCTGGACCCGGTCGCCGAGCTGCTCGTAGGCCTCGCCGACCTCGAGGGCCGACGGCTGGCCGGTGCGGTTCGCGCTCGACACCGCCATCGGGCCCGTGCGGCCGAGCAGCGCCAGCGCGACGGGGTGGTCCGGCACGCGCAGCGCGACGGTGCCGTGGGTCTCCCCCAGGTCCCAGGCCAGCGACGGCTGCGCGACCAGGATGATGGTCAGGCCGCCCGGCCAGAACGCCTCGGCGAGGTCCCGGGCCGCGGCCGGCACGCCCATCGCCAGGCCGTCCATCGTGCGCGCGTCCGGCATCAGCACCGGCGGCGGCATCTGGCGGCCGCGGCCCTTCGCGGCCAGCAGGGCGTTCACCGCCGGCGGCGTGAAGGCGTCCGCGCCGATCCCGTAGACGGTGTCCGTCGGCAGCACGACGAGCCCGCCGCGCGACACGGTGTGCACGGCGGCGTCGAGGGCCGGCCCCCAGGTCGCGGGGTCGGTGGCGTCCAGCACGGCGTCGGCAGTCACGGCTGCGAGTCTCCCACGACCGGCTGGGCGTGGGGACGCGGCTCGCCCGCGGGGGCCGCCGGGGCCTCGGAGGCGGGCGCGGCGGCCCGCCGGCGGGCGACCAGCATCCGGGGCCGGCCGGTCAGGTCGGCGCGCGACTCCACGCCCTCGAACGCGCCGGTCGCCTCCGCGGCGGCGCGGGCCGCGGCGTCCTGCACCTCCGCGTGCTCCATCACCAGCAGACCGCCGGGCACCAGCAGCCGGGCGGCGGCGGCGAGCACCGCGCGCGGGACCTCCAGGCCGTCGGCCCCGCCGCCGTACAGCGCGAGGTCGGGGTCGTGGTCGCGGACCTCGGGGTCGACCGGCACGGCGTCCGGCGGGATGTACGGCGGGTTCGACACGACGACGTCGACCGTGCCGTCCAGGTCGGCGAGCAGCGCGGGGTCCCGCACGTCGCCGAGCTCGACGCGGACGTCACCCGCGGCGACCCGCTCGCCGTTGTGCCGCGTCAGCGCCACGGCGGCCGGGGACGCGTCGACCGCGGCGACCCGCGCCTCCGGCACCTCGGTCGCCAGCGACAGCGCGATGCCGCCGGCGCCGCAGCACAGGTCGACGACGACCGGGGTCCGTCCCTCGGTGGCGATCCGCGCGGCCTCGTCGATCCCGACCTGCGCGACGGTCTCCGTCTCGGGCCGCGGCACGAACACCCCGGGCTCCACGCGCAGGGTCAGGTAGCGGAACACGGTCGAGCCGACGATGTGCTGCAGCGGCTCGCGGCGCCGGCGGCGGTCGACCAGGCCGGCGAACTCCTCGGTGAACCCCTCGGGCACGGGCGGCGCCAGCACCAGGTCGAGGCGCGGCAGGCCGAGCGCGTGCGCGGCGAGCGCGGTCGCGTCGTGCCGGGGCGACCCGACCCCCGCCTCGGCGAGCACGCGGGCGGCGGCCTCCACGAGGGCGCGCAGGGTGGGGGCGCCGGGGGCCTGCGCGGGTGCGCCGGGCGCGCCCGCGCCGGTCACCGCTCCCCCGCGGCGGCGAGCCGGGCGGCCTCGTCGGCGTCGACCGCCGACTGCACGACCGGCTGCAGGTCGCCGTCGAGCACCGCGTCGAGGTTGTACGCCTTGTACCCGGTGCGGTGGTCGGCGATCCGGTTCTCCGGGAAGTTGTACGTGCGGATCCGCTCCGAGCGGTCCACCGTGCGCACCTGCGACCGGCGGGCCTCGCTCGCCGCCGCGGCGGCCTCCTCCTGGCGCGCCGCCAGCAGCCGGGCGCGCAGCACGCGCATGGCCTGCTCGCGGTTCTGCAGCTGCGACTTCTCGTTCTGCATCGACACCACGATCCCGGTCGGCAGGTGGGTGATCCGCACCGCCGAGTCCGTCGTGTTCACCGACTGGCCGCCGGGGCCGGACGACCGGTACACGTCGATCCGCAGGTCGTTCGGGTCGATCTCGACCTCGCCCTCGTCCTCCACCTCGGGGAACACGAGCACGCCCGCGGCCGAGGTGTGGATCCGGCCCTGCGACTCGGTGACCGGCACGCGCTGCACCCGGTGCACGCCGCCCTCGTACTTGAGGCTCGCCCAGACGCCGTCGGCCGGGTCGGTGACGGCGCCGCGCGCCTTGATCGCGACCTGCACGTCCTTGTAGCCACCGAGGTCCGACTCGGTGGACTCGAGCGTCTCGGCCTTCCAGCCCCGGCGCTCGGCGTACCGCAGGTACATCCGCAGCAGGTCGCCGGCGAACAGCGCGGACTCCTCGCCGCCCTCGCCGGCCTTGATCTCCAGGATGACGTCGCGGGCGTCGTCGGGGTCGCGCGGGACCAGCACCCGGCGCAGCTTCTCCGCCGCGTGCTCCTCGGCCTCGGCCAGGGACGGCAGCTCGGCGGCGAACGCCTCGTCCTCCTGCGCCAGCTCGCGCGCGTCCGCCAGGTCCTCCGCCGCCGTCCGCCACGCGCCGTGCGCCTGCGCGACCCGGCCGAGCTCGGCGTACCGCCGGCCGAGGGTGCGGGCCAGCGCCTGGTCGGCGTGCACCGCCGGGTCGGCGAGCTGCTGCTCGATCCGCGCGTGCTCGTCGAGCAGCGGGCGGGCGGCCGCGAACGGGTCGGTCATCGCGGGGGTCTCCTGGGGGCGGGGCGCGGCGGCGCCGGGGCGTCGCCGGTCGCACGGCGGACCCGGGGGCGGCGGACCCGGCCCCGGACATGCGAAGACGCCGGTGCCCGGCGGTCCTCGGGGGACCGCCGCGCACCGGCGTCAGGACGGCTAGTTCGCCGGGCGCTTGCCGTAGCGCGCCTCGAACCGGGCCACGCGGCCACCGGTGTCGAGGATCTTCTGCTTGCCCGTGTAGAACGGGTGGCAGGCGCTGCAGACGTCGGCGCGGATCTCGCCGGAGGTCTCGGTGGAGCGCGTGGTGAACGTGTTGCCACAGGTGCAGGTCACCTGGGTCACCACGTACTCGGGGTGGATGTCAGTCTTCACAGGTGTTCTCCTCGGGTTGGGCCTCCGGGTCGTGCGCGCGAGCCGCGCACGTGAACCGCAGACCGACGGGACAGTCTGCCAGAACAGCGGGCGGGTCGGAAATCTTCCCGCCGGTCGCGATCGGGGCGGGGCCGTCCTAGCGTCGAGGGCGATGAGCACCCGACGCGCCCCGCTGACCCTGTCCGCCCTGGCCACCACCGCCCTGCTGCTGTCCGCGTGCAGCGCCGGGTCCGGCGACGACGCCGCGTCGAGCGCCCCACCGCCCGCGTCCTCCCCCGCGACGCCCGCGCCGTCGCCGACCGGCACGCTGCAGCCGAGCGCGCCCGCCGCGGAGGGCTGCACCGGGACCGGCGGCCTCGCGCCGGCCACCGCC
Source organism: Cellulomonas sp. PS-H5 (assembly GCF_019265565.1). Taxonomy (NCBI): domain Bacteria; kingdom Bacillati; phylum Actinomycetota; class Actinomycetes; order Micrococcales; family Cellulomonadaceae; genus Cellulomonas; species Cellulomonas sp. PS-H5. Next base: position 3,679 of record NZ_JAHVCI010000048.1, on the reverse strand, counting down.
GCGACCGTCGACACGATCGACCTGGACGGCGACGGCGTGCCCGACCAGCTGTGGATCGCCGACGACGGCGGCACCCGCACGGTCGGCGTCTCCACCGCCGCCGGCGCCACGCTGACCCACCCCATCGACCTCGCCGGCCCCGCGGGCGCCACCGCGTTCGCCCTGCGACCCGACCCGGCCGAGCCGGCCATGGTGCTCGTCTCCGACAACCGCGTCGCCGACCTGCTGGTGGTGCAGGACTGCGCGCTGGTCGCCGCCACCGACACCCGCGGCGAGCCGTGGCGGTTCGACCAGGGCTTCGCCGGCCAGGGCACCGGCGTCGGCTGCGTCGACCTGGACGGCGACGGCACCCTCGACCTCGTCGGGCTGAACCTGGTGGACGACACCGTCACCCGCACCCTGATCCACGTCGACGGGACGACCGCGTCGGCCGGGACCTCCGACGAGGTGGCCGCCGGCACCGACGCCGCGCGCGAGACCGCCCGGGCGATCACCTGCGGCGACCGCACGCTCAGCGCCGACGGGGTGCACGAGCCGGCCTGAGCCGCGCCCCTACGATGGGGACCGTGCTCCGTATCGGCCTGGTGATCGACGACGGCCTCGACAAGCCGGACGGGGTGCAGCAGATCGTGCTGACGCTCGGCCGTCGGCTCGCCGAGCTCGGCCACGAGGTGCACTACGTCACCTCGACCACCGAGCGCACCGACCTGCCGAACCTGCACGTGCTCGGACGCACCGTGTCCGTGCGGTTCAACGGCAACCGGCTGCGCAGCCCGCTGCCCGCGCGGCGCGCCGACGTCCGCCGGCTGCTCGCCGAGATCCCGTTCGACGTCCTGCACGTGACCATGCCGTACAGCCCGATGCTCGCCGGGCGCGTCGTGTCGGCGGCGTCGCCGCGCACCGCCGTCGTCGGGCAGTTCGTCATCTACCCGCAGGACCGGCTGACCCGGTGGGGCATCCGGGCGCTCGGGCTCGCGGAGCGCCGGCGGCTGCGGCGGTTCGACGCGATCACCGCGCTGTCCGAGGCCGCGCGGGAGTCCGTGCGGGAGGCGTACGGGCGGGACGTGCCGATCATCGGGGGGCCGGTGGAGCTGGGCGGCCCGGCGGCGGACGCCCCGTCCGGCGCCGACGACGGCCCCGTCCGCATCGTGTTCCTCGGCCGGCTGGTCGAGCGCAAGGGCCCGCGCGAGCTGCTCGCCGCCGTCGCCGCCATGCCGGCGACGCGCCCGTGGACGCTCACGCTCGCCGGCCGCGGCCCGCTGCTCGACGAGCTGCGCGACCGCGCCCGCGCCGCCGGCATCGCCGACCGGGTCGACTTCCCGGGCTTCGTCGCCGAGGAGGACAAGGCGGCCCTGCTCGCCGGCGCCGACGTCGTCGCCCTGCCGTCGACCGGCGGCGAGAGCTTCGGCATGTCCGTCGTCGAGGCGCTCGCGGACGCGGGCGGCGTGGTCCTGGCCGGCGACAACCCGGGCTACCGCACGCCGATGGCGGGCCTGGAGGACCAGCTCGTCGACCCCCGGGACACCGCGGCGTTCGCGCGCACGCTGGCCCGCTGGGTCGACGACCCGGCCGCGCGGACGGCGGCGCGCGCCCCGCAGCGCGCCGCGGCGCAGCGGTTCGAGGCCGGCGAGATCACGGCGCAGACCCTGGCCTGGTACGAGCAGGCGATCGCGACCCGCCGCGCGAACGCCCGCGCCGCGGGCACCCGCCCCGCGCGCTGACCCGCGCGGTCGCCCTGCGCCGCGCGCTCTCTCGCCCCGCGCGCCCTCACCCCTCGCGCGCCGGCTCGCCCCGCGCGCTCTTCCGCCGAGTCTCCGCTTCTCGCCTGCGTCCGGCCGTCCCGGCGAAGGCGAAGAGTGGAGACTCGGCGCTGGGGGGATGCACGACGGGGCGGCACCCCGGAGGGTGCCGCCCCGTCGTGGGTGCGTGCGTCAGACGATCGCGCGCTGCTGGCTCTCGTCGTGGTGGCCGTGGCCGTTCTGCGCCGGGGTCGTCTTCTGGACCTGGAGCAGGAACTCGACGTTGCTCTTGGTGTCGCGGAGCTTGCCGAGCAGCAGCTCGATCGCCTGCTGCTGGTCCAGCGCGCCCATGACGCGGCGGAGCTTCCAGATGATCTTGAGCTCGTCCGGGGCGATGAGGATCTCCTCGCGGCGGGTGCCGGACGCGTTGACGTCCACCGCCGGGAAGATCCGCTTGTCCGCGAGCGACCGGGAGAGCCGGAGCTCCATGTTCCCGGTGCCCTTGAACTCCTCGAAGATGACCTCGTCCATCTTGGACCCGGTCTCGACCAGCGCCGAGGCGAGGATCGTGAGCGAGCCGCCGTGCTCGATGTTCCGCGCGGCGCCGAAGAACCGCTTCGGCGGGTAGAGCGCCGAGGCGTCCACACCACCGGAGAGGATGCGCCCGGAGGCCGGGGCCGCCAGGTTGTACGCGCGGGACAGGCGGGTCAGCGAGTCGAGCAGCACCACGACGTCCTGGCCGAGCTCGACGAGCCGCTTGGCGCGCTCGATCGCCAGCTCGGCGACCATCGTGTGGTCCGACGCGGGGCGGTCGAAGGTCGAGGCGATGACCTCGCCCTTCACGGTCCGCTCCATGTCCGTGACCTCCTCGGGGCGCTCGTCGACGAGCACGACCATGAGGTGGACCTCGGGGTTGTTCGCGGTGATCGCGTTGGCGATCTGCTGCATGATGATCGTCTTGCCGGCCTTGGGCGGCGCGACGATGAGGCCGCGCTGGCCCTTGCCGATCGGGGCGACGATGTCGATGACCCGCGGCGTCAGGTGGTTGGTCTCGTTCTCGAGGCGCAGCCGGTCCTGCGGGTACAGCGGCGTCAGCTTGGTGAACTCGGGGCGGGTGCGCGCCTGCTCGGGCGCCATCCCGTTGACCGTGTCCAGGCGGACGAGCGCGTTGGCCTTGTTCGGCCGGCCCGCACCGCCCTGGCCCTGCTGCTCGCCCTCGCGGGGCGCGCGCACGGCGCCGGTGATGGCGTCGCCGCGGCGGAGGCCGGCCTTGCGGACCTGCGCGAGCGGCAGGTACACGTCGTTCGGGCCGGGCAGGTAGCCGCTGGTGCGCACGAACGCGTACGACTCCAGCACGTCGAGGATGCCGGCCACCGGGACGAGCACGTCGTCCTCGGCGATCTCCACCTCCTCGTACGGGAGGTCGCCGACGCCGCCGCGCTGGCCACGGCCGCGCTTGCGGCCGTCGCGGTCGCGGTACCGGTCGCGCGAGCGCCGGCGGCGACCGCCGCGCTCGTCGTCGTCCTGGCCGCCGTCCTGGGCCTGCTGCTCGCCCGGGTGCTGCGCCGCCTGGCGCTGCGGGTCCTGCTGCTGGCGCTGGCGCTGGCCCTCGGGCTGCTCGCGGCGGTCGCCGCGCTCGGCCCGGTCGCCGCGCTCCCCGCGGTCGCCCGCGGAGGTCGGGCCCTCGGGCAGCGTCACGTCGACGGTCGGCGCACCGGCGCCGCGGCCCGCGCGGCGGGACCGGCGCTCGCCGGTGACGGTGCCGACGGCGTCGGCCGCGCGCGCGGCGCGGTCGTCGGACTGCTGGCGGGAGTCGAGCGAGCGCTCGACGGCCTCGAGGCCGGCGAGCACGTCGACGGTGCGGCCGCGGGCCTCGGTCGGCTCGGCGGCCGGGGCGGCGGTGTCGGCCGCGGCGGACTCGGCCCGCGCCGGGCGGCGGC
>NZ_JAHVCI010000047.1:0-37214 GCF_019265565.1 Cellulomonas sp. PS-H5 | reverse complement strand
GGAGGGCGCCCGGCAGGAGGGCGCCCGGCGGGGCAGGCGGGCGGCCGGCCGGGCAGCCGGGCGCGCGGCCGGCGCGGGGCGCGGGCTCAGGCCGAGCCGCGGACCACCAGCTCCGGCTCGAACACCTGGGCCTCCGTGCGCGCGTGCCGGCCCTGCAGCTGCGCCACCAGCTCCTCGCCCGCCGCCCGCGCCATCGCGATCACCGGCTGCGTCACGGTCGTGAGGTTCGGCTTCGTGGTCGTGGCGAGGCCCGAGTTGTCGTAGCCCACCACCGCCACGTCGCCCGGCACGTCCCGGCCGGCCTCGGCGAGCTCGGGCAGCGCGCCGGCGGCCATGAGGTCGGACGCGATGAAGATGCCGTCGAGGTCGGGGAACCGTCCGAGCAGCTCGCGAGCGGCCGACGCGCCCCCGTCGACCGTGAAGTCCCCGTGCACCACCGCGTCGTCGGGCAGCCCCGCCTCGGCGAGCGCCGCCCGCCACCCGGCGAGCCGGTCGATGCCCGCGGACATGTCGGCGGGGCCGGCGATGGTCGCGATCCGGCGCCGCCCCAGCCGGACGAGGTGCTCGGTCGCGATCCGCCCGCCGCGCAGGTTGTCGGTGTCGACGACCGCCGCGGCCTCGCCGCCGACGAGCGGCCGGCCGATGAACACGGTCGGCAGCCGGGAGGCCTGCAGGGCGCGGTCGATGGCGTCGTCCCGGTGGTGCGACACCACGATGGCGCCGTCGACGTGCCCGGCGCGCAGGTACCGGGCGGTGCGCTCGGACTCCCCGGGCCGCGCGATGACGAGCAGCAGCTGCAGGTCGGCCAGCGCGAGCGGGGTGGACACCCCGTTGAGCACGCCGGCGAAGAACGGGTCGGACAGCACGCGCTCGTCCGGCTCGGGCACGACCAGCGCGACCGAGTCGGTGCGCCGGGTGACGAGCGACCGTGCGGCGCGGTTCGGCGTGTAGCCCAGGTCGGCGACCGCCGCGGCGACGGACTCCATGGCCTCGGGCGACACCCGGTCGCCGCCGTTGATGGCGCGCGAGGCGGTGGAGCGGGAGACGCCCGCGCGCAGCGCGACCTGCTCGAGGGTCGGTGCCGGGTGGGTGGCCGACGGGATGGCGGACTGGTCGATCACGGTGGATCGCCCCCCTCGTGACGGTCGGGTGGTGCCCGTGCGCGGGACACCGGCGGCGCGCGCCCCTGCACGGGGCCCGCGAACGGGCCCCGCGCGAAGCGTAGCGGTCAGCCCTTGACGGCCCCGGCCATGATCCCCGCGACCAGCTGGCGGCCGGCGACGACGAACAGCAGGAGCAGCGGGATGATCGACAGGACGACACCGGCCATGATCAGCGGCAGGTCCTGGAAGAAGCCGGCCTGCAGCAGCTTGAGCGCCACCGGCAGGGTCGGGTTCTGGTTGCCGAGCACGATGGACGGCCAGAAGAAGTTCGTCCACGACGTGATGAAGGTGAACAGCGCCAGCATCGCCGCCGCCGGCCGGGCCGCGGGCAGCGCCACCGACCAGAACGTGCGGAACATGGACGCGCCGTCGACGCGGGCGGCCTCGATGAGCTCGTAGGGGAGCGCGGAGTCGAGGTACTGGGTCATCCAGAACACGCCGAACGCGGTCACCATCGCCGGCAGGATCACCGCGAGCAGGTTGCCGGTCAGGCCGAGCTCGCGCATGACGATGTACAGCGGGACGACGCCGAGCTGGGTCGGCACGGCCATCGTCGCGATCACGAACACCAGCAGCGGGCCGCGGCCGCGGAACCGGAGCTTGGAGAACGAGTAGCCCGCGAGCGTCGAGAAGAACACCACGGACAGGCTGGTGATCACGGCGACGACCAGCGAGTTGCCGGTCGCCTTCACCAGGTCGATGTCGGCGTCGAAGACGCGCTGCAGGTTGGTGAGGAACTCGCCGCCCGGGATGAGCGAGGGCACCGGGTTCTGCGCCACCTCCGCCGACGTCGAGGACGACAGCAGGAACGTGTAGTAGAGCGGGTAGGCCGAGATCAGCAGGAACACGCCGAGGACGACGTAGGTGACCCAGCCCGGCCGGCGGTCGGCGCCGCCGTTGGTCTTGTTGCGCTTGCGCTGGGCCGCGCGGGCCGCGCCCTTGCCGGCGGTCTGCGCGATGACGGGGACGGACGGGGCGCTCATCGGGGGTCCACCTCGATCGGTGCGGCCGCGGGGACCGCGGCGTCGGACGTCTGCTTGACCCGGCGGGCGAGGTCGCGCGAGGCGCGGCGGCTCTGCTTGCGGGCGGCCTTCGCGGTGCGGCTCATGTCGTCCGCGGAGGCGATGCGCCGGGTCAGCCAGTTGTTGAGCAGCGCGAAGATGATGATGATCAGGAACAGCAGCCAGGCGACCGCCGCGGCCCGGCCGAGCTGCTGCTTGTTCCAGCCCAGCTCGTACAGGTAGAGCGTCACGGTCTTCCACTGGCCGTTCGAGCCGCCGAGGCCGGTTGCGTCGTACATGCGCGGCTCGTCGAAGATCTGCAGGCCGCCGATGGTCGACGTGAGGATCACGAAGATCATCGTCGGGCGAACCATCGGCACGGTGATGGAGAAGAACTGCCGGATGCGGTTCGCGCCGTCGAGCGTCGCGGCCTCGTACATGTCGCGCGGGATGGCCTGCATGGCGGCCAGCAGGATCAGCGCGTTGTAGCCGGTCCAGCGGAAGTTGACCATCGACGCGATGGCGATGTGGGAGGCGAACGCGTCCTTGTGCCAGCCGATCGGGTCGATGCCGATCTGGCCGAGCAGGGAGTTGATCATGCCCGAGCCGTCGGCGAACATCTGCGAGAACACCAGGCCGACGGCGACCGGGGCGACGACGTAGGGGAGCAGCACGCCCATCCGCCAGAACGTCTTCGCGCGGAGGTTCGCGTCCAGCATCGCGGCGATGACGAGGGCGGCGATCACCTGGGGCACCGTGGACAGCAGGAAGATGCTGAAGGTGTTGCGCAGCGAGTTCCAGAAGAACGTCTGGCCGAGCACGAAGGTGAAGTTGTCGAGGCCGACGAAGTCGCCCTGGCCGCCGATCAGGCTCCACTCGTGCAGGGAGACCCAGCCGGTGTAGAGCAGCGGGAACAGGCCGACCACCGCGAACAGCAGGAAGAACGGCGAGATGTAGAGGTAGGGCGAGACCTTCACGTCCCAGCGGCCGAGCGTCTGCTTGAAGCCGATCTTCCGGGGCGCGCGGTCGTCGTCGCTGCGCGGTGCCGCGCCCCTGGGGGGCGCCGTCTGGGTGGCCATGGGGATCCTTCGTGCGGGCGGGCCGGGGTCGTGCGGTGCGGGGCGCGGGCGGTGCCCGCGCGACGGACCGGGCCGCCGGGGAGTCCCGGCGGCCCGGCCCGGTGGGGTCAGCCGATCGCGGCGACCGCGTCCTCGAAGCCCTTCCAGGACTCGTCGGGGGTCATCGACTTGTCGACGTCGACGCGGTTGAAGGCGTCCGACAGGCCGGTGCGGATGGTGAAGTAGTTCTCACCCTTGAACGGCGCGACGGAGATGGCCGCGGCCCGGTCGGTGTAGATCTGGCCGGTCGGCGCGTCGTTGAAGAACTCGCGGGTCATGCCCTGGAGCTCGTCCGACTGCTGCGCCTCGATCTGGCTCGGGAAGTTGCCGTTGACGGCGAACGCCGCGAGCTGCTGCTCCGGGGCGGTCAGCCAGTCGGCGAGCGCCTTGGCCTCCTCCGGGTGCTTCGACATCGTCGGGACGGCGAGGAACGAGCCGCCCCAGTTGCCGCCGCCGCCGGGGAAGACGTTGGCGATGTCCCAGCCCTCGACGCCCGCCGAGTTGCCCTCGATGTTGCCGAGGAACCAGGCCGGGGCCAGCGCGACCGCGAAGCCGTTGCTCTGGAACGCGTTCGTCCAGTCGGTCTCCCACTGCTTGAGACCGGCGGACTGGTCCTCGTGCGACAGGATCGTGTCGTAGATGTCGCGGATCTCGGGGTTGTCGAGCGCGATGATCTCGCCGGAGTCGGGGTCCTCGAAGGGCACCTCGACCTGGTTGATCATGCCCTGGGCCAGCGCGTCGGCGGAGTCGAAGAACGCCGGGCCGGTGCCCGCGGCCATGAACTGGTCGCCGACCGCGAAGAAGTCGTCCCAGGTGGCGTCGTCGCCACCGAACAGCTCGGCCACGGCCTCGCGGTCCGTCGGGAGGCCGGCGGCGGCGAACAGGTCGGCGCGGTAGGCGATGGCCTCCGGGCCGATGTCCGTCGGGTAGCCGAGCAGCTCGCCGCCGGGGGTGGTGGCCTGGTCGGTGGTCCACTTGTTCCAGCGGCCCTCGACCGAGTCGCTGCTCAGGTCGGTGAACTGGTCCGAGTACTGGATCATCTGCGGCAGCCAGTCGACCTCGACGCCCACGACGTCCGCGAGGCCCGAGCCGGCACCGAGCGCCGTCTGGAACTGCTCCTTGGCGTCGTCGGACTTGCCGAACTTGTTGTGCTCGATCTTGATGTTCGGGTTCTCCTCCTCGTACTGCTTGAGGAGGTCCTCGTAGCCGAACTGGTTGAAGGTCGAGATGGTCAGGGTGATCTGACCGTCCGAGCCCTCGTCGCCGGCGGCGTCGTCCGACCCGCCGCCGCACGCCGTCGCCAGCAGGGCGACGCTCGCCGCTCCGGCCACGGCCACCCACGTCTTGCGCGTGCTCCTGCGCACTGTGACTCCCTCGTCATCCGCGGCGACGTCGCCGCTCCCGTCGGGTCGCCGGCACCGGCGCCCGTCGTGGGACCGCTCCCACCACCTGATGCGGGAGCGCTCTCACGCCATGTCAGGCACCTTGTCGTCCGGGGGTCGGTGAAGTCAAGCGAGTCGGCGCGCAAACGGGTGTGGAAGCGGTCCCACTGGCGCGTTCGTGCAGGTCAGCGGCCTGCGGCCGCCGGGCACGTTACGGAATCGTTACGCCTCGTCGGCGCTCGCGACCCACTCGCGCGCCACGCCGGCCTCGGCCTCGAGGGCGCCGCGCACGGCCTTGGCGGCGGCGTGCTCGACCGCCGACCCGAACAGCGGGACGTTCGCCTTGAGGTCGCCGTCGTAGGTGATCGCCGAGCCGCCGTCGGCCGCCGCGAGCGCGACCGTCCCGGTGAGCCGGACCGGGGCGCCGGCGATCTCGACCGCCACGGTCCCGGTGCGGCTGCCGTCCGCAGCGGCGGGCTCCCAGGCCTCGACCTGGCGCACCTCGAGCGTCGAGCCGACGAACGCGCGCACGTTCGCGGGGATCTGGTCCGTCGGCAGCGCGCGCCGGGTCGTCACCGTGAGCGCGCCGTCCTCGGCGGGGGCCACGTCGACGTGCAGCACCTCGGCGCCGCTCGCGATGACCTTCGCGCGGACGTACACGGGGTCGGCCAGCATCGTCCCGGCGGTGCGGGGGTCGGTCGGCACGGGGACGGTGACCTGCAGGTGCACGGGCGTTCGGGTCCTTCCGAGGTGCGCGGGCGGCCGCGGGGGAGTGCGGGTCCGACGACAGTATCCGCCCGGGCGGGCCCGCGCGCCCCGGTCGGGCGACGGGCGTGGGCCGCGTCACGTGCCGCGGGCTGGGACGGGCCCGGGCCGGGCCCCTCCTGCGCCGTACCCTGGGGCCGTGTCCACCCTGAGCGAGCTCGCGCAGCGCCACGCCCACCTCGACGCCGCGGACCTCGAGTGGCTGCACCTGCTGGTCGGCGACTGGCAGGTCATCTCGGACCTCGCGTTCGCCGACCTCGTCCTGTGGCTGCCCACCGACGACGGCGACTTCGTGGCCATCGCCCAGGCCCGCCCCAGCACCGGCGCCACCGTGCACTACGACGACGTGGTGGGCTCGCGGGCGCCCGAGGGGCAGCGGCCGCAGCTCGAGCGCTCGCTGAGCGAGGTCCGGGCGCAGCGGTCGCGCGAGCCGCGCTGGTTCGGGTCGTACGCCGTGCGCGAGGAGGCGGTGCCGGTCGTGCACGAGGGCCGCGCGATCGCCGTGATCGCCCGGCAGACCAACCTCGGCGGTGCCCGCACGCCCAGCCGCCTCGAGCTGAACTACGTCGAGGCCGCCGACGACATCATGGGCATGATCGCCCGCGGCGAGTTCCCGATGACCAACGCCGCGACCGGCCCGCGCCGCGGTGCGCCGCGCGTCGCCGACGGCCTGGTGCGGCTGAACTCCGAGGGCGAGGTCCTGTACGCCAGCCCCAACGCCCTGTCCTGCTTCCACCGGTTCGGCGCGATGGACGACCTGGTCGGCCGGTCGCTCGTCGAGGTGGTCGCCGACCTGATCGAGCAGAACTCGCCGGTCGACGAGTCGATGCCGCTGGTGCTCATGGGCCGCGCGCCGTGGCGCACCGACATCGAGGCGCACGGGGTCGCACTCTCCCTGCGGGCGGTCCCGCTGTCCGAGGAGGGGGAGCGGATCGGCGCCGTGCTGCTGTGCCGGGACGTGTCCGAGCTGCGTCGTCGCGAGCGGGAGCTCATCACCAAGGACGCGACGATCCGCGAGATCCACCACCGGGTGAAGAACAACCTGCAGACCGTCGCCGCCCTGCTGCGGCTGCAGGCCCGCCGGATGAACGTTCCCGAGGCCCGCGCGGCGCTCGAGGAGGCGATGCGACGGGTCGCCACGATCGCGCTCGTGCACGAGACGCTGTCCCAGACGCTCGACGAGACCGTGCAGTTCGACGAGCTGGTCGGGCGGTCGCTGCGGCTCGCCGCCGACGTGGCGTCGGCCGGGGCGTCGGTGCGGACGCTGGTGCGCGGCACGTTCGGGCCGGTGTCCGCCGAGGACGCCACGGCGCTCGCGCTCGTGCTGACCGAGCTGGTGACGAACGCCGTCGAGCACGGGCTGGCCGGCCGGGACCACGGGTCGGTCGAGGTGAACGCGGAGCGCGTCGAGGACGACCTCACGGTCACGGTCGCGGACGACGGCGCCGGCATCCCGGCCGACTCCGCCGGCAGTAGCGCGGGCCCGGGGACGGGCCTCGGGACGCAGATCGTCTCGACGCTGGTGACGAACGAGCTGCGCGGCTCGATCGCGTGGGCGCCGCGCGCGGGCGGCGGCACGGAGGTCACGCTGCGCGCGACGCTGCGCACCCCGGGCCGCGACGCGGCGGCCACGGTCGCCTGACCCTCCCGCGGAGCCCTCGCCTCGCGGCGCCGCGCCGCTCTCGTGCCCCTTCTCCCGCGCGCCCCTTCGCCCCCGCGCCCTTCGTCGAGATGGCAACTCTCGGCTGCGCGGGACGCCCGTCGCACAGCCGAGAGTTGCCATCTCGGCGGGGGGCGTTCGGCGAGTCTGCGCGAGCGGGCTGTGGGTCGGGGATGACCCAGAGGCGCGGAGCGGAGACTCGGCGGCGTGGAGCGCGCGGGGGCGGACGCAGCGACGCCCGCCGTGCCCCGGAGGGAGGGGCGCGGCGGGCGTCGTCGGGCGTGCTGCGTGCGGGTCAGCCCGCGCGGCGCTGCCGGGCGGTGCGGCGCTTGAGGGCGCGGCGCTCGTCCTCGGACAGCCCGCCCCAGACGCCCGCGTCCTGGCCGGACTCCAGCGCCCACTTCAGGCAGGTGTCGACGACGTCGCACCGGCGGCACACGGCCTTGGCCTCCTCGATCTGCAGCAGGGCGGGGCCCGTGTTGCCGATCGGGAAGAACAGCTCCGGGTCCTCGGTCAGACACGCTGCCTGGTGACGCCAATCCATCGAAACACTCCTCAGCACAGGGGCATGCCACGACCAGGGGGCTGGGTGGCATGGGAGCACGAGCACACGTCCGACGCACGGAAGAAGGCGGGGGGCGTGAGCGTCGGCGCTCGGGGGAATCGAACTGCTGAGTACAAGATTCACATGGCCGCCGGAGGGCGCACAAGGGGTTACGCGCAGGTTTCTTGCGCGTGACGACTGAGGCGTCTGTCACATCTGTGTGCACCCTGAACGCCTGGGCCGCACCGTACTCCCACCGGGTCGCCGGGCGCCAACCGGTCCGGTCGTCGGGACCATCGTCCCTGGTCTCCGGGGGCCCGCCGCCGGGACCTGCGGGGACGCCGCCGCGCTTTCACCCGCGGCGCGCGTAGGGTCGGCGGCGTGACCGGATCCGCCACGCCCCAGCCGCCCCGGACGTCCGCCCCGGGCGCCGTCCGGCTGCTCGCCGGCCTCGTGCTCCTGCAGGCCCTCGCCGTGGCGGTGATCGCCGGGGCGCTCGTCGTGGCGCTCGTCCGCGGGACGTCGATGCCCGGGCCGGTGGTGTTCCTCGTGCTGCTCGCGGCGGGCATCGCGGCCGTGCTGGGCGGCGCGGGTCGCGCGCTGCTGCAGGGCCACCGCTGGGGCAGGGCGCCCGTGATGACGGTGCAGATCCTGCTGGTCGTGCTGGCGGTCGGCTGGCTCGGCGTCGAGGTGGCCGTCTGGTCGGTGGCGGTGCTGGTGCTGGCGGTCGTCGTCGGCGGCCTGCTGGTCACCCCGACGGTCGTCGCCTGGACCACGGTCGGCGCGGGTCGCGAGGACTGACCGCGCCCGCGCGCCCGCGCGAGATCGGTGGTTCGGCGCGAGATCGGTGGTTCCAGGCACCGATCTCGGCGCAAGGCACCGACCTCGGCGCCGCCCGACGCGCGCGTCCGGTGGGGGAGTACCCGCCGGACGCACGAGCGCGCCCGGCGGGGAGTCCCCGCCGGGCGCGCGTCGCCGGTGCGGTCAGTCGACCGCGAGGGCCGCCACCGGGGGCGTCCGGGCCGCCGTGCGGCCCGGGAGAGCGGAGGCGAGCACGCCCGCCACCAGGGCCACCGCGAGCACCAGGCCCAGGTCGGCCCACGGCACCCGGAGCTGCAGGTCGGCGATCCCGGCGAGCACCGCGGCGGACCCGAGCCAGCCGTAGGCCAGGCCGAGCGCGACGCCGACCACCGCGCCGACGCCGGCGATCAGCGCGCCCTCGACGGCCATCGACGCCCGCAGCTGCCGCCGGGTGAGCCCGAGGGCCCGGAGCGTCGCCGACTCGCGGCGCCGCTCGATCACCGACAGCGACAGAGTGTTGGTGACGCCGATCAGCGCGATCACCACCGCCACCGCGAGCAGCCCCACCACGACCGCGAGCAGGGTGTCGATCGCCCGCTGGTACAGCGCCCGCTCGAGCGCCGCGCCGGTGATGTCCAGCGCCGAGTCCGCCGTCAGGTCCTGCACCTGCTGCACGACCTGCCCGGAGTCGTTGATGTCCGCGACGCGCAGCCAGGCGGTGCTCTCGGTCCCGGCGGAGCCGATCGCGTCGAGCGTGGCCGGGGTGACCAGCACGGTCCAGTCGTCCAGCGGCACGACCGCGGCGGTCAGGTCGACCGTGCCCGTCGCGGCGGACCCGGCGCCGCCCTCGCTGCGGGTGAGGGCGACGGTGTCGCCGTCCTCGATCCCGCTGCTGGCAGCCAGCGCGCGGGGCACGACGACGGTGCCGTCGCCGATCGCGGCGACCAGGTCGGCATCGCGGAGCACGTCGGCGGCCTGCGCCGGCGTGATCCCGAGGGCGTCGACGACGTTCCCGGACCCGCCGACCTCGACGCTGTCGCGGGCGAGGGCGGCCACGGACTCGACCCCGGGGATGTCGGCGAGCGCGCCGACCGTGCCCGCGGGGAGCGCCTCGGCGACCGCGGTGCCGTCCGCGTCGGCGGTGTACGGCGACGCCACCGCGAGGTCGACCGGGAACCGGGTGTCCAGCTCGTCGTCCAGGGTGGCCCGGGCGGTGACGGCGCCGGTGCTCATCATCGCGACGAGCGTGACGCCGATCAGGAGCGCCGTGCTGGTGGCGGCGGTGCGCGCCGGGTTGCGGCCGGTGTTGGCGGCGGCGAGCCGCGCGGGCATACCGAGCCGGCCGACGAGGCCGCCGATCGCGGCGACCACCCGCGGCATCCAGAACACCGCGCCGACGAGCAGGCCGACGAACGACGCCGCGCCGCCGAGGATCGCGATGCCGACCGCCGCGACGAGGATCTGCTGCGACAGGGCGACCCCGCCGGCGAGCAGGAGCGCGCCGCCGACGACCAGGACCAGGCTGACGACCAGGCGGAACCGGCCCGCGCGGCTGCCCGCGGCGGGGGCGTCGGCCGGGCGCAGCGCGGCGATCGGCGCGACCCGGGTCGCGACGCGGGCGGGCGTCAGCGCGGCGAGCACGGTGACGACGAGGCCGACCGCGAGCGGCGCGACGACGCTCGCCACGGTGGGCCGGACGACCGTCGGGACCGGGAACGGCAGGTCCGCGTTCTGCATCACCAGCAGGGCGATCTGCACCAGCCCCGTGCCGAGCAGCGTGCCCGCGACCGAGGCCGCCAGCCCCAGCAGGCCGGCCTCCAGCAGCACCGACCCCCGGACCTGGGACCGCACGGCGCCGACGCAGCGGAGCAGGGCGAGCGTCCGGGTCCGCTGGGCGACCAGGACCTGGAAGGTGTTCGCGATGACGAGGCCGGCGACGATCATCGCGACGGCGGCGAACGCCAGCACGACGACGAGGATCGGGCCGGTGCCGTCGCTGCCGGACAGGGCGCGCTCCGCGGCGGCGTCGCGAGTGAGCACGATCGGGTCGGTGCTGCCGGAGGCGGTCAGCACGTCCTCGACGGCGTCGATCACGGTCGCGGTGTCGGCGCCCGGGTCGACGGCGACCAGCAGCTGGGAGGTCGCGGCGTCGGCGAGGGTGGGCGCGGCGTCGCCCTGGCCCCAGCCCGCCCACAGGAGGGTGTCGGCGGTCGTGGCCAGCGCCGCGCCGTCGTACTGGGCCCACGCGGACGTCGGGTCGGTGGTCAGGCCCACGACCTCGGCGTCGGCCCCGACCTCGCGGTAGGTGCCCTCGTCCTCGCCCGGTGCCGCCGTGGAGGCCTCGGTCGCGGCGTCGCCGGTCGCACCGGCCGTGGCCTCCTCGGTCGGGGCCGCGGTCGGGCTCGCCGCCGCGGCGTCGTCGGCGTCCGCCCCGCCAGCCGACTGCCACGCGTAGTACGACACCGTGATCGTGTCCCCGACGCCCACGCCGAGCCGCTCGGCTGCCCGCTCGGGCAGCGCGATCTCGCCGTCCGCGGTCGGCAGGGTGCCGGCGGTCACGTGCTGGGTGTCGAAGGCCGGGTCGCTCGCCACGGGCACGAGCGTCTGCGAGATCGCCCGGTCGCCGGCGGACATGCTCACGTACGGGGCGACGATCCGCGGGTCGGCCGCCTTCACGCCGGGCGTCGCGCGCACGGCGTCGACGGTCTTCTCCGTCAGCGCGTCGCCGTTGCCGGCGTCGGCGATGACGTCGGCGGTCCCGTACGACGCGGTGAGCGAGTCGTACGAGATCCGCTGCATGACGTCACCGGCGAGCAGCGTCGCGGCGACGAACGCGGTGCCGATCGCGACCGCGACCCCCGCGGCGGTGAGCCGGCCGAGGCTGCGGCGCATCTGCGCCAGGGTGAGCCGCCACATCAGGACCCCACCGCCGTCTCGGTGACCTCGAGCTGGCGCAGGGCGTCCAGCCCGGCGAGCACGGCCTCGGGGGTGGGGTCGACGATGTCGCCGGCGATCTGCCCGTCGGCGAGCAGCACCACGCGGTCGGCGTAGGCGGCGGCAGTCGGGTCGTGCGTGACCATGATGATCGTGCGGCCGAGCTCGCGGACGGAGCGGCGCAGGAAGCTCAGCACCTCCGCGCCGGAGCGCGAGTCGAGGTTGCCGGTGGGCTCGTCGGCGAACACGACCTCGGGCTTGGCGATCAGCGCGCGGGCGATCGCGACGCGCTGCTGCTGGCCGCCCGACAGCTCGGACGGGCGGTGCGTGAGCCGCTGGCCGAGGCCGAGCGTCGCGACCAGGGTGTCGAACCAGGCGCGGTCGGCCTTGGCGCCGGCGAGCTCGAGCGGCAGCAGGATGTTCTGCTCGGCCGTGAACATCGGCAGCAGGTTGAACGACTGGAACACGAAGCCGACCCGGTCGCGGCGCAGCCGGGTGAGCGCGTCGTCGTCGAGCGTCGTCACGTCGGTCTGCCCGAGGAACGCGGACCCGGAGGTCGCCGCGTCCAGGCCGGCGAGCACGTGCATGAGCGTCGACTTGCCGGAGCCCGACGGGCCCATGATCGCGGTGAACTCGCCCGCCGCGAAGTCGACGTCCACCCCGGCGAGCGCGCGCACCTCGGCCTCGCCACGGCCGTAGACCTTGGTCAGGCCGCGGGCGCGGACGGCGGCCTGGCGGTGCTGCGGGGCCCCGGCGTGCGGGGGGATCGGGCCGGCGCCGGCGGCGGGGGCGGGGACGAACGGGTCCACGGCTGTGCTCCTGGGACTCGGGATCGGGACGTCCCCGACGCTACGGAGTGCGCCCGCCCCGCCGCGTCCACCCCCGGTCCGGACCTCGCGTCATCCCGGGGTACGACGCCGGGGCCTCGGCGCGCGACCGGGGCCCGACCGGCCTCGCGCCCGGGTCACGCCCCGGGGACGACCAGGCCGGTCTCGTACGCCACGACGACCGCCTGCACCCGGTCCCGGGCGCCCAGCTTCGCGAGGATCCGCCCGACGTGCGTCTTCACGGTGGCCTCGGCGACGAACAGGTCCTCGCCGATCTCGGTGTTCGACCGCCCGCGGGCCATCAGCACCAGCACCTCGCGCTCGCGGTCGGTCAGCGTCGCGAGCGCCTCGGCACCGGCCGACGCCTGCTGCTGCTCGGCGGGCAGGGCCGTGACGAGGTGCTCCAGCAGCCGCCGGGTCGACGACGGGGCGATGACCGCGTCGCCGCGGTGCACCGTGCGGATCGCGTCCAGCATGTCCTCGGGCGGCGTGTCCTTGAGCAGGAAGCCGCTCGCCCCCGCGCGGATGGCGGCGAGCACGTACTCGTCGATGTCGAACGTGGTGAGCACGATGATCCGCGGCGCGGGGTGCTCGGACGTGCCCGCGGCGACGATCTGCTCGGTGGCGGCGAGCCCGTCGAGGTGCGGCATCCGGACGTCCATCAGCACGACGTCGACCGGGCCGAGGACCCCGGCCTGCGCGGTGCCGGCCGTCAGCGCCTGCACGGCCTGGGCGCCGTCGCCGGCCTCCAGGACGACCTCGAGGTCGGGCTGGGAGTCGATGACCAGGCGGAACCCGGCGCGCACGAGCTGCTGGTCGTCGACGAGGCCGACGCGGATGGCGGACATGGGCGTCAGCCTAGGGTGCCGGGCGCGGCGGCCCGGTCGTCCGCCGGCGCGCCCGGGGGCAGCGGCAGCTCGGCGCGCACCCGGAACCCGCCGCCGGGGCGCGGGCCGGCGCTCAGGGTGCCGCCCACCATCGTCGCGCGCTCCCGCATGCCGAGCAGGCCCTGCCCGGCGCCGTCGGAGTCCGCGGCGGCGCCGCGGCCGTCGTCGGTGATCTCCAGCACCAGCGCCGCGGCCTGCCACTGCGCGAGCACGGTGACCGTCACGTCGGGACCGCCGTGCTTGAGCACGTTGGTCAGCGCCTCCTGGCAGATCCGGTACACGGTCAGGCCGATGCCCGGGGGCAGCCGGCGCGGCGTGCCCATGCGGACGAGCGACGCCCGGACGCCGGAGGAGCGGACCTGCTCGACCAGGGACTCGAGGTCGTGCTCGGCGGGCTGCGGGGTGTAGGGCGCGGCGGTCGCCCCGGCGGTCGCCCCGGCGGTCGCGGCCGGGCCCGCGGGACCCGTCGCACCCGGTGCGGCCGGCGCGCCCGGCGCCCGCTCCGGCTCCCGCAGCACCCCGAGCAGCCGGCGCATGTCGGCCAGCGCCGCCCGCCCGGTCTCGGCGATCGTGCCGAGCGCGCGGGTCGCCGCCTCGGGGTCCGCCGCGGCCGCGTACCGGCCGCCGTCCGCCTGGGCCACGACGACGGAGAGCGAGTGGGCGACGATGTCGTGCATCTCGCGCGCGATCCGGGTGCGCTCGGCGGCGGTGGCGATCCGCGCCTGCTGGTCGCGCTCGACCTCCAGCCGCTCGGCGCGGTCCCGCAGTGCGGCGATCGTGACCCGTCGCGACCGCCGCACCAGGCCGAACGCCCACACGGCCAGCGCGGTGACGGAGGCGAACAGCCACAGGGCGATCGCGGACGCCGCCATCTCCGCGGCGCTGCCGGCCCAGGACTGCAGCAGCAGCCCGGACACCATGAACAGGTTCCCCACGAGCGCCGAACCCATCGCGGTGAGGTGGGCCCACCGCGGCCCGTGCACGGTGACGGAGTACAGCGCGAGCAGCACCGCCAGGTCCGACGGCAGCAGCAGCGGCACGCCGACCAGGAGGTGCAGGAGGCAGGCGACGTAGACGCTCACCACCGAGGCGACCGGGTGCGTCCGCCGCCAGCCCAGCGGTGCCCAGGCGAGCGCGGCCAGCGCGGCCCCGGCGTAGGAGCCGAGCCCCCAGTTCGGCGCCATGCTGGCCCCGAGAGGCACGACGACGAGACCCGTCAGCACCATCGCGCCGACGTCGATCCCGAGCTGGTGGCGTTCCTCCCACCGCGTGAGGCGTTCCCACCACGTCATCGCGCCAGCGTAGGTCGGCGTGCCGCCCGGGTCGTGCCCCCGCGGGCGGACCGAGGTCCCGGTCGGCGTCCGACCACGGGGGGACGGGCTGACTTCACCGAAGCGATACCCCGGTGAGCGGTGTCGTGGACCGTTCTTTGACCTAACATGGCGGAATGACGCAGGTGCTGCTGGCGGAGGACGATCCCGCGATTGCCGAGCCTTTGGCGCGGGCGCTGGGCCGGGAGGGCTACGACGTCCGGGTCCAGGGCACCGGCCAGGGGGCCATCGACCGCGCGAGCGAGGCTGACCTCGTGGTGCTCGACCTCGGGCTGCCGGACATGGACGGGCTCGACGTGGCGCGCGCCATCCGGAATCAGGGCCTGACCACGCCGGTGCTGGTGCTGACCGCCCGCGCCGACGAGGTGGACCTGGTCGTGGGGCTCGACGCGGGCGCCGACGACTACGTGACCAAGCCGTTCCGGCTGGCCGAGCTGCTCGCCCGCGTGCGGGCCCTGCTGCGGCGCACCGGGGGCGACACGCCGGACGAGGACGAGCTGCGCAGCCAGGACGTCCGCGTCGACGTCGCGGCGCACCGCGCGTTCCAGGCGGAGCGCGAGCTGCACCTCACCGCCAAGGAGTTCGACCTGCTCCGCGTGCTGGTCGGCGCTGCGGGCACCGTCGTCGCCCGCGAGACGCTCATGCGCGAGGTGTGGGGCTCCGACCCGACCGGTTCCACCAAGACGCTCGACATGCACGTGTCGTGGCTGCGCCGCAAGCTCGGCGACGACGCGAGCGCGCCCCGGTACATCAGCACCGTGCGGGGGATGGGCTTCCGGTTCGAGTCCGGCGAGGGCAACCGGGGCTGACCCGTGCGTCGCCGCGTCCTCCAGGCCACCATCGCGGCCGTCACGGTGGCGGTCGTCCTGCTCGGGTTCCCGCTCGCCTTCCTCGGCGCGCAGTACGTCCGGGACAACGAGATCGGGTCGCTCGAGACCCGCGCGTCCGACCTGGCGCGGCAGATCGACAGCCGCGTCCAGGAGGGCACGCCGCTGTCCGACACCATGCTCGAGCCGTACGTCGACCGCGGCGGCGGCGTCGCGGTGAGCATCTTCGTCGTCACCACCGAGGGCGCCCGGTACCAGGCGGGCCCGGACGTGCCCGAGCGCGCCATCACGATCACCGAGACGTCCACCACCGGCGCCCGGATCACGATGTACGCCCCGTGGTGGGACGTGTTCCTCATGAGCGCGCAGATCATGGGGCTGGTCGTGGCGGCGGCGATCGTCGCCTTCGCGGCCGGCATCGCGATGGCGATCTGGCAGGCGAACCGGCTGGCCGCGCCGCTGGTCTACCTCGCGGCCTCCGCCGAGCAGCTGGGCTCGGGCCAGGTGCGCCCGCAGCTCGAGCCGTCCGGGGTCGAGGAGATCGACCTCGTCGCGGCCGAGCTCGCCCGCAGCGCGGACCGGATGGCGGGCCGGCTCGCCGCCGAGCGGCAGTTCGCCTCCGACGCGTCCCACCAGCTCCGCACCCCGCTGACCGCGCTGACGATGCGGCTCGAGGAGATCATGCTGGCCTCCGACGACCCGGCCGTGCGCGAGGAGGCGCGGATCTCCCTGGAGCAGGTCGAGCGGCTGGTCACGGTCGTCGACGACCTGCTGACCCGCTCCCGGCGAGCCCAGGGCGGCACCACCGAGGCGATCCGGCTGGGCGACGTCGTGCACCAGCAGGAGGAGGAGTGGCGGCCGACCTTCGAGGCCGAGGGCCGCCGCCTCGTCATCGAGGTCGACCCGAAGGCGCAGGTGCTCGCCACCCCCGGCGCGCTGGCTCAGGTGCTGGCGACGCTCATCGAGAACTCGCTGCGGCACGGCGGCGGCACGACCACGGTCCGGTCCCGGGCGGGCGCGGCGCGGTCGGTGGTGGTCGAGGTGGCCGACGAGGGTGACGGCGTCCCGGACGACCTGGCGCCGCGGATCTTCGAGCGCGAGGTCACGTCGGGCAAGGGCACCGGGCTCGGTCTCTCGCTGGCGCGGGACCTGGCGTCGGCCGACGGCGCCCGGCTGGAGCTCGCGCAGCGGCGGCCGGCGGTGTTCGCGCTGTTCCTCGCGGGCGTGCCGGCGGCGATGGCGCCCGACGTGGTGCTGCCGCGCGGGTCGGTCATCTCGCCGCGCTCGGAGCGGGCGCGCCGGCGGCGCTGAGGCACCGGCACCTACCCACCCGCGGTCACCCCCGGTGGGTGGGGGAGGGGCGCGACGCGCGGCGCTAGCCTCGCCGCGAGGGGCGCCTCCCGCGGCGGGCGCCCGAGGGGGTGGGGTCGATGGCCGAGCAGCGTCCCGCGCCGGGGACGGCGGCGGACCTCACGGCGCGCATCGCCGCGCTGGAGGCGGAGAACGCGCAGCTGCGCGCTGCCGCGACCGCGCGCGCCGCGGCCGACGCGAGCGCGGGCCCGGCGGGCGGTGGCTCCGGCACGCCGCCGCCGGCGCCGCCCCGGCAGCGGCACCGGACCCGCGCGGCGGCCGCGGTGGTGCTGATCGTGCTCGGCGCCCTGCTGGCACCCGTGGCGGTCGTCGCCGTGTGGGCGAAGGACCTGGTCACCGACACCGACCGCTACCTCGCCACCGTGGGCCCGCTCGTCGACGACCCGCAGATCCAGGGCGCCGTGACCAACCGGGTCACGGGCGCGATCGTCGAGGCCGCCGACCTGGACGGGCTCGCCTCGGACGCGGTGACGGCGGTCGAGGGGCTCGGCCTGCCGCCGCGGGTCTCCGCGCTCGCCGGCTCGCTGCAGGCGCCGCTGGTGGACGCCGCGACGAACGTCATCCGCCGGGCGGTGGACGCGGTCGTCACGTCGGACGTGTTCGAGGCGGTGTGGGACGAGGCCAACCGGACGGTGCACGACCAGCTGAACGCCGTCCTGCGCGGCGACCCGGACGCGATCGCGAGCATCGACGCCCAGGGGACGCTGGTGGTCGACCTGACCGGCGTGGTGGACACCGTGCGCAGCTCGCTGTCGGACGCCGGCTTCACGGTGGTGGACCGGCTGCCCACGATCAGCGCGAGCTTCCCGCTCATGCAGAGCGCCGACCTGGTCCGCGCGCAGAACGCCTACCGGCTGCTGGACCTGCTCGGCACCTGGCTGATCTGGCTGTCGCTCGGCCTGCTGGCCGCGGGCGTGCTGGCCGCCGTGCACCGCGCGCGGGCGCTCGTGATCGCCGGGCTGTCGCTGGCCGGGGCGATGCTGCTGCTGGGCGCGGCGCTGACGATCGGGCGGTCCGTGTACGTCGACGCCCTCCCGCCGGGCGTGCAGCGGCCCGACGCGGCCGTGGTGGTCTACGACCAGGTGGTGGCGTTCCTGCGGGTCGCGCTGCGGTCGGCGTTCGTGCTCGGCGTCGTCGTCGCCCTGGTGGCGTTCCTGGCCGGCGGGACGTCGGCGGCGCGGTCGCTGCGGGCGTCCTGGAGCCGCGGCGCGACCTCGCTGCGCACGGCCGGCGAGCGGCGCGGGATCAGCACCGGGCCGGTGGGGGTGTGGTTCGGCGAGCAGCGCGTGCTGGTGCGCGTCGTGATCGGGGCCGGTGCGGCGCTGGCGCTGGTGCTCGCGGGGCACCTGACGCCGGCGTACGTGGGAGGCGTCGCGGTGGTCGCGGTGGTGCTGCTGGCGGTGACGACGATGGTGGCGCGGCCGGCCGGACCGGGGACCCGGTAGCGTCTGCGGTCGGGGCGGCCGGACGGCGCCTCCTCCCGACCGCTGAGCACCTCCAGGAACCCCCATGCCCTCGCAGAACACGGCCGACCAGAGGACGACCGCGCCCGTCCCCGCGCCCGCTGACGACGTGCCCGCGCGCCGCACCGTGGCGGATCGCGCCCGAGCGGCTCTGCTGGGCTGGCCGGCCGAGGCCCTCGCCGTCGTGCTGCTCGGTTCGGCGATGGTCGCGCACGCCTTCCGCTGGGACCTCGACCGGCTGCGGGCGCCGCTCGGCATGGGCGACCTGCTCTACGCCTACGCCACGGCGCACATGTGGGGCCGGGGCGCGCCGTTCGGCGACGACAGCCTCGGGTACCCCGCGGGCATGCACCTGCCGTACTACCCGACCGGCGACGCCGTGCACAACGCGCTGGCCGGGCTCTTCGCGCTGTTCACGGACGACCCCTTCCTGCCGCTGAACATGGTGCTCGCCACCTCGTTCCCGCTGACCGCCCTCGCAGGCCTGTGGCTGCTGCGCGTGGTCGGGCTCCGCGGACCGGTCGCGGTCGTCGCGGCCCTCGGCCTGACGGCGATCCCGTTCCACTGGCTGCGGCCCGACCACGTCTACCTCGCGACGATGTACCCGGCGGTGCTCGCGGTCGTGCTCGCGCTGCTCGTGGGCTCCGGACGGCTCGCCCAGGCGTGGCGCGAGCGTCGGGTGGTCGTGCTCGTCGCGTCGGCGGTCGCGATGCTGCTGGTCGGTGCGGGCGGGATCTACTACGCGTGCTTCGCGATCCTGCTGATCGCCTGCGCCGCGCTCTACCGGGTGTTCCGGGGTGCGCGGTGGCGGGCCGTGGTCGGCTCGCTCGTCCCGGCGGGCGTCGTCGCGGTGGTCCTCGGTGCCACCCTGCTGCCGAGCATGTTGTGGGCGCAGGCGCACCCGACGACCGGCGACGTCGCGCAGCGCTATCCGGTCGAGAGCGTCGTCTACTCGGGGTCGCTCAGCATGGCGCTGCTCCCCACGCCGTTCAGCGATCTGCCGGGGGCCGGGGCGCTCGGCCGCCTCGCGCAGTCGATGTACGAGCAGGCGACCCTGACCCCGACCTCCGGCGTGCTCGTCTGGTCGAACAGCGGGTCGGTGTTCACGATGATCGCGATCGCGTTCGTGGCGGTGGGGGCCCTGGTGGTGTCCCGTCGCCGGTCGCGCGCGACCGGCGACCAGGTGCCGGCGGAGCAGGGGCGGGTGCCGCTGTCACTGGTCCTCGGTCTGCTCGCCGCGTCCGTCCTGTTCTTCGTGCCGTGGGGCCTGAACTTCCTGTTCGCCTTCTTGGTGACGCCGCAGCTGCGCGGCTGGGACCGTCTGGTCCCGGTGCTGTTCGCACTCGTTGTCGCGGCCGCGGGCGTCGTGTGGAGCGACCTCCGGTGGCCGACGCGAGGTCGGCTGGCGTGGGGCGTCTCGGCCGTCCTCGCGGTGGTCGTCGTGCTCGACTCCGTGACGCCGTACCGGGCGTCGTACGACGCACTCGTGGACCCGGGCCTGGACGAGCTCGCCGCCGGTCGCACCTACGCCCGGGCGCTGGACGCGGCGCTCCCCGAGCAGTGCGGCGTGCTGCAGCTGCCCTACGTCGCGAACCCCGAGGTGCCGGACGTCGAGGCGCTCGGGAACTACGAGCACCTGGTGCCGGCGCTCACGAACCCCGGCAAGGACTGGTCCTTCGGCGCGATCAAGGCGACGCCCGACAGCGCGCTGCCGGAGGAGATCGGCAGCCGCCTCGAGCCGGACGAGCTGGACGAGCTCCGGGACCACGGGTTCTGCGCCGTGCACATCGACTGGCGTGGCTACACCGCCGAGGAGGCCGGCGCGGTGCGGACCGAGGTGGGCGGCCTGCTGGGCGACCCGGTAGCCACGGGGCACGGCGACGACTGGAGCGCGTACGCCCTGGACCGGTGAGACGCGGGCGGGCGCCACGGCCTGGGGTAACCTCGGGCGTCACCGGACGGAGCCGCAGCGAGAAGGGACCCCGTGCTCGGACAGGAAGTCGTCGTCGCCCTCTACCGAGCCCTGCTGGGGCACCCACCGGACGCCGAGGGCCTCGCGTACTGGCGCGAGACGGAGTCGGTCGACGCGCTCGTCGACGCGCTGCGCGCCACGCCCCGGTACGCGGAGCGGGCGCTCGCCCTGGCCGGCGCTGGCGAGGTCGACAGGGCGCCCGCCGACCAGGCAGCCGCCCGGATCCTCGCGTCCCGGGGCCTGACCGAGCTCGCCGACCCGGTGCCCGGACCCGGCGTGCACCACGCGCTGGAGGGCTTCCCGTGGGGCCTGCTGGACCTGCGGCCGGGGTCGCGGGTGCGCGTGGTGGGGCGGTACGCGCCCGAGCTGGCGGACGAGCTGGGTGACCGGGAACGGGGCACGCAGGTCGTCGCCGGCCTCGACGACCGGGTGCCCGCGCCGCAGATGGACGTCCTCGTGATCACGGCGGGCGGTGACCTGGCCGCGCTGCGGCGGGTCCGCCCGGATGTGCTGCGCGCGGTCCGTGACGCGGTCGTCGTGCCGTCGGTGGTCGACCCGACGCGCCCGGCGGACGAGACGGCGCCCGGGCGCGCCCGGCTGCGCGACGCCCTGCACGAGCTCGGCTTCACCGAGGTCCGCGTCGCGCACCGCCCGCGCCACGGTGCCACCGCGACCGTGCTCGCCACGACCCTGGCCACCCCGACACCGGGCCGGCTGCTGGGGGACGGCGACTCGGCCGATCTCCCTGCCGTGACCTGGCTGCTCGCCCGGCGCGTCGCGACGGAGACCGACCGGTGAGCCCGCGCTTCCTCCTTGTCGGCCTGGGTGCGGAGCTCTCGCTGCGTCCGCTGGGCCGGCGGCTGACGGACCTGGGCCACCCGACCGTCGTCGTGGACCTCGCGGACCGCGCGGCGGACGCGTCCGTCGTGCCGCCCGGGGACGGGCCGCTGGTGCTCGTGTCGTCGCAGCACCTCGCGATGTCGGGCCGCGTGTACGACGAGTTCACCGGTCTGACCAGCCACTACGTGGCCCCGCAGGTGCTGCGCGAGCGCCTCGGCGCCGAGCTGCTCGTCTACGTCCCGCACGACCTGTCCGAACCGGTCCTGGACAGCGAGGTCGACCTCCTGCAGACGGTGGACCTGTACGCGGCGGCCGACCGCGACGCCTGGTGGGCGTCGGCGCACGTGCCGACCGTGGTCGTGGGCTGGGCGGGGACGGCCGGGCCGGACCGCACGGACTGGTCGTCCGTCCCCGTCGACCGCGGCGTCCTGTTCCTCACCCAGGTCCGCTGGCTGATGGACCAGGGCGGGCCGCACTTCGTGCGCCGGACGCTGGCTCGCACGCTCGCCTCGGGGCTCGCCGTGAAGCTGCCGGTGTGGCCGGGCATCGAGAGCCTCGCCGACGCGCTCCGCGAGGACGGCGTCCCGCTGCTCGACCCGCTCCTCCCCGCGGCGCTGGTCGCACGGCACACCCCGCTCGTCGTGACCAACGGGCCCAGCTCCGTGCTGGCCGAGGCGTCGGACGCGGGGCACCGCCCGCTGGTCGTGCTGCCTCCGGAGGGCGACCGCACCTTCGCGGGGCAGCTCGACTCGGTCGACCTGGTGGTCTGCCGCGACGAGGACTTCCCCGTCGCGGCGCAGCGGGCGGGACGGGTGCGGCCAGGGGCTGCCCCGTTCGACGTCGAGGCGTTCCTGTCGGCCGTGTCCGACGCGCTCGCGCGGGGGCGGGCGTGACCGCGCCCACCGTGTTCGTCGACCTCGACGGCACGCTGACCCGCACCGAGCTGTTGCCGGCGATCGCCCGGCGCGCCGGCATCGAGCAGGAGATGGAGCGGCTGACGGACGACACGCTGTCCGGGCGGCTGCCCTTCGACGTCAGCTTCCGGCGCCGGGTGGAGATGCTCCGTGACGTCCCGGTCGCGGCGGTGCACGAGGCGATCCTGGCGGCGCCCGTGTTCGAGGAGCTCCTGGGGCTCCTGCTGGAACACCCGGAGCGGGTGGTCGTCGTGACGGGCAACCTGGACGTGTGGATCGCCCCGTTCCTCGAGCGGCACGGCCTGCGCGGGCTCGCCTCCGAGGCCGACGTGGCCGACGGGCGCGTGCGCGGCGTGCGCACGGTCCTGAACAAGCAGACCGCGTTCGAGCGGTACCCCGCCGAGTTCTCGATCGCCATCGGTGACGGAGCGAACGACGCGGTCATGGTGCGGCACGCGGACGTGGGCGTCGCCTGGTGCGGCGTCCACGCGGCGGCCCGGCCGCTCATGGAGGTGGCTGACTACGCCTTCGCGCGAGAGGAGACCCTGTGCCGGTTCCTGCGTCAGTGGTGGTGAACGCCGCGGGCCTGGGGTCGCGCCTCGGGCTCGACCGCCCGAAGGCGCTGCTCGAGGTGGAGGGGCGGCCGCTCATCGCCTGGCAGCTCGCGATGCTGGGGGACGTACCCGATGTGCGGGTGGTGCTCGGCTACCAGGCGTCGGAGGTCGCCGACGTCGTGTTCGCGGCGCGGCCCGACGCCACGGTCGTCCTCAACCACCAGTACCTGTCCACCGGGACCGCGTCCAGCCTGGTGCGGGGCGCCCGGGGCGTCGACGGACGGGTGGTCTCGCTGGACTGCGACCTGATCGTGCACCCGGACGACCTCACCGCCTTCGTGCACGCCGAGGAGCCGACGCTCGGGGTGCTGCCCGTGCAGAGCAACGAGCCGGTGCTCGTGCGGGTGGCGCACGACGACGAGGGCCTGGTGGCGCACGGCTTCGACCGCGAGCTGCGTCCCGGCGACCGCGAGTGGTCCGGGCTGATCACCTTCGACCCCCGGGACGCCCGGCTGGGTCCCGACGACGGACACGTCTTCGAGCTGGTCCGCGGCCTGCTGCCGGTTCGTGCGCGGCCCATCCGCGCGCGCGAGGTCGACTTCCCGGACGAGGTGCCGGCGATGGCCGACTGGATCCGCTACCTGACCGACGAGACGGGGCTGTCATGATCGACGATTTCGCGCACGAGTTCTGGAAGGACCGGGCGCGTGCCACCACGTCGTCCATCCGCTGGACGGACGAGCAGATGCTCGCGGTCGACGTGGCCCTGCTGGACTCGTTGACCGAGCCCGGGAGCACGCTGCTCGACCTCGGCTGCGGGACCGGTGACCTGTTCCTCGCGCTGCTCGACAAGTTCAGCCACGTGACGGCCGTCGACATGATCCCCGAGTTCCTCGAGCGCATCCCCGAGGACCCGCGGATCACGACGGTGGTCTCCGAGCTGACCTCCTACCGCCCGGACGGCCCGTCCGACGTGGCCACGCTCTTCGGAGTGGTGACGCACCTGACGCCCGAGCAGGAGGCGGCGACCTACCGGCTGCTGCGCGACGCCGCCCCGGACGGCCTGGTCGTCGTGAAGAACCAGTGCGGCCGGGACGACGACGTCGAGGTCGACGCGTGGTCGGAGGCGTTCGGCCGACGCTACGTCGGCCGGTACCCGCAGGTGGACCGCCAGGCCGAGCGGCTCCGCGAGGTCTTCGGCTCCGTGGAGGTGGTCCGGTACCCGGAGGAGCTCAACCGCTGGGAGAACTCGCTGCACGCGGCGTTCGTCTGCCGCTGACGGGGCCGGCCCGCTGACCGCGTCAGGCGGGGGAGCGGCGGTCACCGTCCGCCGCGGGGTGGGGGACGGCGTCGCGGACGTCAGGTGCCAACCCCCGCTCCCGTGCACGGTGCCCCACCTCGGCGAGCGCGGTCGGGATCGTCGCCGTGCCGGTGAAGACGAACGTCTTGTACCCGACGTAGCGGACGACGGTGCCGAGCACGATCCCGACGACGTTGGCCACGTTGTCGGCGAACGGTCCTGCGTAGCCGAGGACGTAGTGCGAGAACGCCAGCGTCCCGACGGTGATGCCGATGCCGAGGACGTTGATCACGGCGAACAGCAGGAGCTCGCGGCCGCCGCGGTGGGTGCGCTGGCCCGCGAACGTCCAGTGCCGGCTGCCGAGCCAGGAGACGAGCGTCGCCAGCGCGACGGCGACGACGCGCGCGGTGAGCGGCTTCTCGTGCAGCACGCCCACCGGCCCGAACCGGAGCAGGTTGTACACGCCCATGTCCACGACGAACGCGACCGTGCCCACGGAGCCGAACCGGAACAGCTCGGCCGCGCGCTCGCGCAACGGGACTCCGCGGAGGGTGCCGCGCGGCCGGGGCGCGGCGGGGGCCGGCCCGTGGACGGCGCCGGGCACGTGGGGGGAGGGCACCGGACAACGGTAGCCCCGGCCGCTGGGGGCGCGCTGTGCGGAGGGCCGTCGGGACGCGTGCGCAGGACCTTCACAATTGTCGGTAGGCTTCCTGGGACGTGCGCCACGGTCGTCGGGGCAGGCGACGCGTACGTGCGACGGAAGGGAAGAGCTGCTGTGCCGCTGAACGCCGAGGCCGTCAGGACCCATCTGCGGGCGCGGGCGTGGGACCGCACCGACGGGCCCTCGGCCCCGGGGACCGGGCGACCGGACGTGCTCGCGGACGTCTCCGCCTCGCTCGACCCCGGCATGCTGTTCGTCCTGGGCCTGTACGAGGTCGCGCTGGGCCGTCGCCCCGACCCCCAGGGGTTCCGCGACAACGTCGCGGTGCTCCGCGCGGGCGCGTCGGAGGAGATGGTGCGCGACGCCGTGCTGGGGTCCGACGAGGCGCAGGCGCGCCGCGGCGCGGACCGCGAGCCCTCGGTCGCGGAGCTCCGCATGATCGGGCTCGAGCTCGCCGTGCGCGGCTCGGAGGTCGAGGACGGCCGGCAGGACCGGATGGAGCGCGAGCGGCGCGGCGTGCCGCTCGAGGTCGTGGCCCTCGACCTGGACCCCGCCCGGCCGGCGCCCTGGCAGCTCGTGCTCGCGACCGAGCTCCTGCGGTGGGTGCCGGGTGCGGGGCCGTCCGACCTCGAGCAGGCGGTCATCCGGGTGGCGCGGCGCGAGGCGCCGCACGCGGTGCTGGACGCGCACCTGCCGGGCCGGCACCCGCTGGCGCGTTGGCGCAGGGACCGCGCCGCCCGCCGGGCGCTGGACTACGCCACGCTGCAGCTCGCGTCGCGCGGCGGGGCCACGGTGACCCGCGCCGTCGCCGCGGCGGCGCCCGCCCCACGGGTCGCTCCCGCCACCGGGATCGCGCCCGTCGGCGCCGCGGGTCGCGCGGCCGCCGCCGACCAGGGCGACCTCGAGCGCCGGCTCCGGCGGCTCGAGGCGAGGCCGGACGTCCGGGTGATCACGGTCGGCGAGCTGCTGCTCGGCGTGCCGGCCGGTGAGTGGCGGCTCGCCGCCCAGCTGGCCCACCGTGGCCACCCC
This sequence comes from Cellulomonas sp. PS-H5, assembly GCF_019265565.1. NCBI lineage: Bacteria > Bacillati > Actinomycetota > Actinomycetes > Micrococcales > Cellulomonadaceae > Cellulomonas > Cellulomonas sp. PS-H5. The sequence continues at coordinate 11,870 of NZ_JAHVCI010000047.1, read as the reverse complement.
GAGCCGGAGGTCGCCGAGGTCGTGCGCGCGCACGTCGGCCCGGGGTGCGCATTCGTCGACGTCGGGGCGAGCATCGGTCTGTACACCGTGGAGATGGCGCGGCGCGTCGGCCCGTCCGGGTCGGTCGTGGCGTTCGAGCCCGCCCCCGTGTCCGCCGGTGTGCTGCGGCAGAACGTGGAGCTGAACGGGCTGGGCGGAAGCACCGTGCGCGTGGTCGAGGCGGCCGTCGCCGACCGTGTGGGGACGTCCCCGTTCGCGGTGCACGACGACGACTCGGGTCGCAACTCGCTCTTCCCGGGCGACGACCACGACGGACTGGTCGAGGTCGAGGTCACGACGCTCGACCGCGCGATCCCGGAGGGCGCTCGCGTGGACGTCGTCAAGCTGGACGCCGTCGGCGCGGAGCCTGCCGTGCTGCGCGGGATGGAACGCGTGGTGGGCGAGAACCCGCAGGTGGTCGTGCTGGCCGAGCTCGACGACGAGCAGCTGCGGCGTGCGGGCTCGTCGACGGCCGACTTCCTCGCCGGGGCGTCCCGTCTCGGGTGGCGGCACGAGGTGCTCGGTGCCGGCGCGCGCGGGCGGGCGACCGTGCGCCTCGTGCGCCCGGCGGAGAACGCCGACGCATGAAGGTCGTCGTCGCCACCTCCTCCGTGCCGTTCGTCCAGGGGGGTGCCAGCCTGATCGTGGACTGGCTCGCCGCCGCGATCGCCGAACGGGGCCACGAGGTCGAGGTGTTCCGCTTCCCCTTCACCACGGACCCCGCGACGATGCCGGCGCAGCTCGTCGGCCTTCGGTCGCTGGACCTCACCGACCGGTGCGACCGCCTGGTCGCGGTCCGGACGCCGAGCCACCTGCTGCGGCACCCGCGCAAGAGCGTCTGGTTCGTGCACCACCACCGACCGTCCTACGACCTGTGGGACTCGGCGCGCGACGTCCCGGACGACGCGGACGGGCGCGAGTTCCGGCGCATGATGTTCGCGTCGGACGACGTGGCCCTCGCCGAGTCGAAGGTGTTCTGCAACTCCGAGGTCATGCGCCGTCGGCTTCAGCAGTACAACCGGGTCGAGGCCGAGGTCCTGTACCCGCCGCTGGACCCCGCCGGCGGTTACGCGCCCGCGGTCGCCGGCGACGAGATCGTCTACGTCTCACGGGTGATCGACCACAAGCGGCAGCTGCTCGCGGTCGAGGCGCTCGCGCTCACCCGGACCCCGGTGCGGCTGGCCATCGTCGGGGCCTTCGACGACGAGCGCTCCGCGTACGCACGGCGCATCCGTGAGGTCGTCGAGGCGAACGGGCTCCAGGACCGGGTGACGGTCAGCGGCGGCTGGGTGTCCGAGCAGGACAAGCGCGGCGCGATCGCCTCGTCCCTCGCGACGGCGTACTTCCCCGTGGACGAGGACTCCTACGGCTATCCCTCCCTGGAGGCGGCGGTCATGGGCCGGCCGGTCGTGACCACGACGGACAGCGGAGGAGTGGTCGAGCTGGTCGAGGACGGCCGGAACGGGCTCGTCGTCGACCCGCAGCCGGCGGCGCTCGCGCAGGCGTTCGACCGCCTGTGGTCGGACCGCGAGCTGGCCGGGCGGCTGGGGGCTGCCCAGGCGGGCCGGGTCGACGAGCTCCAGATCTCGTGGGACCACGTCGTGGAGAGGCTGCTGGCATGAGGGTCCTCGTCGCCACGAACGGCGTGCCGTTCATCCGCGGAGGGGCCGAGCTCCTCGCCGACGCCCTGGTCCGGGAGCTGAACGCCCGCGGCCATCAGGCCGAGCAGCTGCGGATCCCCCTGCGCTGGGAGGATCCCGCCGAGGTCGCGGACGTGATGCTCTACGCGCGCACCGTCGACCTGAGGGACGTCGACCGGGTGATCGCCCTCAAGTTCCCCGCGTACCTCATCCCGCACCCGGCGGTCACCGTCTGGCTGCTGCACCAGTTCCGGCAGGTGTACGACCTGTGGGGTACGCCGTGGGGCCCGGACGTGGCCGACCCGCGCTGGCAGGGGCTCCGGCACGCGATCGAGCACGCGGACACGACGGCGCTGCGCCGCGCGCGACGGGTCTTCACCAACGACACCGTGACCCGCGACCGGCTGTCGCGGTTCAACGGCGTCGACGCGACGGTGCTGCACCCGCCGCTGCCCGACGAGGGCCAGATCGTCGGTGGCCCGGCCGGGGACTACGTGCTGTGCCTGGGTCGCGTCGCGACGGGCAAGCGCCCGCTCCTCGCGGTGGAGGCGATGGCACGCACCCGGTCGGACGTGCGGCTCGTCGTCGCGGGGCAGCCCGAGAGCGAGGAGACCGCCGACGCCCTGCGTGCTGCGGTCGAGCGGCACGGCCTGGAGGACCGGGTCGAGCTCCGCCTGCGGTTCCTGGAGACCGCGGAGAAGCGCGAGCTGCTGGCGGGCGCACTCGGTGTCGCGTACTTCCCCATCGACGAGGACTCGTTCGGCTACGTGACCGCCGAGGCCATGACGGCGAGCAAGCCGGTCGTCACGGTGACCGACTCCGGCGGCATCCTCAACCTGGTGCGGGACGGCGAGACCGGCCTGGTGGTCGACCCGGCGCCGGAGCAGGTCGCCGGCGCGTTCGACCGGCTGGCGGAGGACCGTCCGCGGTCGGAGGGGATGGGGCGGGCCGCCCTCGGCGCGGTCGCCGAGCTCAACCTGTCGTGGGAGCACGTGATCAAGGAGCTGCTGCGATGAGGATCGCGTGGTGCACGCCGTTCAGCCCGCAGAGCGCGATCGGCCGCGTGAGCGAGATCGTGGTCGAGGAGCTCGCCCTGCTCCCGGGGGTCACCGTGGACGTCTGGCACCCGCGCGGCGTCGGGGGCCGGGTGTGGTCCGGCACGGCCCGCCCTCTCGAGGCGGTCGACCTCGAGGCGCTGCGCGGCTACGACCACGTCGTCTACCACCTCGGCAACCACGCGCCGAACCACCTCGCGCTGTGGCAGGCCTCGCTCGAGGTGCCCGGTCTCGTGGTCATGCACGACGTCGTCATGACCAGCCTGTTCCACGAGCAGCTGCTGGAGCTGTCCGCGTACCCGCACGAGCTCGGGCGCTGGTACGGCGAGGACGCGGCGCGGCTCGCGGAGCGCGTGCTGGCAGGCTCGCCGGAGACCCCGCCGTGGTCGGTCGAGCTGGGCCCGACGTTCCCCATGATCTCCACCGCCGCCCTGGGTGCGAGCGTGGTCGTGGTGCACTCCCGGTTCGCGCGCCGCGCCACCGAGGGTGTCGTGCTGCCGGACGTCGTCGAGCTCGGGCTGCCGGTCCTCGAGACCGCCGCTCCCGAGACGACGCGCGAGCAGCTCGGGCTGCCGGCGGACGTGCCGCTCGTCCTCCAGGCAGGCCTGTTCCACGGCAACAAGCGCATCGACGTCGTGGTCGAGGCCTTCGCGGACGTGGTGCGTCGGCGCGCGGCGCACCTCGTGGTCGCCGGCCGTCCCGCGGGCCTGACGGTCGCGGACGTCCGCGCCCTGCTGCGCCGCCACGGCGTCGAGGGGGCGGCGACGGTGTTCGACGACCCGTCGGACGAGACGCTCGCGGCGCTCCGGCAGCACGCCGACGTGGCGATCGCGCTGCGCGAGCCGTGCCTGGAGGGCGCGTCGTACTCGCTGCTCGAGAGCCTCGCCTCCGGGCTCCCGGTGGTGACGGTGAGCGACGGCAGCTACGCCGAGGTCCAGGGGGCGTTCGTGCGGCACGTCCCGAAGCCGCTCGCGGCGGCCGACGTGGCCGACGCGACCGCCGCGCTGCTGGACTCCGACCTGCCCGCGGTGAGCGCCGCGGCGCGCGCGTACGTCGAGCACCGGCACCACCCCCGGGTGTATGCCGCCCGGCTCCTCGAGGTGCTCGCTGCGACGTGCGGCGCCGGCCCGCGCACCGGGCTCCTCGACGCGCTGGGCGAGGCGCTCGCGGACACCGGGCTGGACACCTCCGACGAGTTCGTCTCCCGCGCCGCGGACCGGGTCGCGGAGCTGTTCGCGGCGACACCGGCGGTGTGGCCGCCGCCACAGGGGGCCTCGGTGGCTCCGCCCGCCTGAGGCCGCACGCGCAGCGTCAGCAGGCGACGCCGCTCGGCCGCAGCACGGTCAGCCAGTCGCGCCGCTCGGCGACGAAGCGCTCGTCGGTCGCCAGCTGGTCGGCGATCCAGCGGTAGTTCGCCGTGCGCGCGTCGAGCGGCGGCCAGGACATGACGTCGTACATCGGGTCGACGACGGGAAGCACGACGGCGTCCGCCTCCTGCTCGAGCACGCGGCACACCGCGTCCGCGCGGCGCTCGTTCGAGTACCACGCCTCACGCGCGTCGAGCACCGGTTCCGGCCAGGAGGGCATCGCGTAGAGGTAGTTCTTGTCGGGTGCCGCGTTGAACGCGGACGCGCCCGTGAACGGGATCAGCCCGGGTGCGAGGAAGTCGTTGACGGTGGGCAGCATGAGGACGCGCTCCCCGGGACGGATCAGCTCGATCCCGTCCGCGATCACCCCCTCGCGGAGCGCCCGGACGTGCGCGTCGTACCGGTCGGTCGTCTCGAGAGCGTCGGGGACGTTGGGCGCCGTCTCGACCACGAGGAGGGCGGCGGCGCCCAGCGCCACCGACCGCAGGACCGCGGGACGGCTGCTCTCGCGGGCGCGGGCCCAGATGGCCGACAGCCCGAGCCCCGCCAGCACGACGAGGACGAACCGCGTCAGCAGGAACCAGCGGTACGTCGCACGCATGGCCTCGAACCCGGGCACGTGCTCGTACACCCAGGTGGTCGGCAGCCCGAGCGTCGTCATCGACGTCGGCACGTCCCACCCGGGCTCCACCGGCTGGGCGAGGGAGTAGACCTTGAGCGCCGGCCCGAGCGCGAGGACGAGCGCGACGAGAGCGGCGATCCCCAGGGCCAGCACCACCCGGCGCTCGCCGCCCGCCCGTCGGCGCCGCAGCGCCAGGTAGGCGACCGCCAGGGCCGGCGTGAGCACGCCGACGTAGTTCGCGATGACGTTCGAGCCGTCGCCCCAGAGCCGACCCGCGAGCGACTCGGCACCGACCAGGGCACCCCACCAGGTCGTCGGCTGGGGCAGGACCAGGGTGGCCACGTCGAGCCCGAGGTAGCGGAACCCGCCCATGCCCACCGGGATCTCGGTGACGGTCGACGGCACGTACGCGACGTACGCGACGACCGCGACCGTCAGCGACGCCCCGAGGACCATGACGGCGCCCAGTCGCCGGACCGGGGGGACCGCCCGGTCCGTGCACCGCGCGATCGTCACCGCGCCGATCATCAGCGTCGCGGCAAACAGGGAGTAGCCGTCGGTGAACGCCGCCACGAGGGCCAGGGGCAGCGCCAGGCAGGTGCCGAGCACCCACCGGCCTCCGTGCACCAGGTCGATGACGACCAACGCAGCCAGCAGGTAGGCCGGCAGGAGCACGAACCCGTCGTACGTGTAGGCGAAGCCGTTCATCGCGAGCACGCTCGGCGAGGCGAGGTACGACGCCCCGGTGAGCAGCGCGACCCACCGGGGCGCGGCCCAGCGGCGCATCAGGTGGTACGTCGACGCGAGCGAGCCGGCGAGCACCAGCGCGTGCGAGACCTGGTGCGCCGCCCACGCGTCCGGCACCCCGGGGACGTAGCTCACGAGCCAGCCGAGGCCGATCTGCGGCAGCCCGGTGAGGAGCGGGAGCCCGACGGGAACCCCGAGCGAGCCGCATGTCGACCAGAGGCTGGACAGGCCCATGTCGTGCATGCACTGGATCACTCCGGCACCCTGCAGCGTCATGAGGGCGGGCTGGCTCCGGCCGAACCAGAAGCCGTGCAGCTGCAGCAGCCCGACCCAGACGACCACGCCGAGCACGGCGACGAGCCAGGCGCCCGCGCCGACCCCGCGCAGGTGCGTCAGGAGACGCGTCGGCACCCACGGCCGCCGCGCCGGGACCGTCACGCCGAGCGCACCTCGGCCAGCCGCTCCGCCAGCCGCGCGGCGACGCGGACCAGGTCGGCGTCGCTCAGTCCCACGTGGGTCGGCAGCGAGATGCCGGTGGCGCCGAGCCGCTCCGCGACCGGGTACCGACCGTGCTCCTGCTCGTACGGCGGCAGGTGGTGCAGCGGGTGGAACACGGGCCGGGTCTCGATGCCGTCCTCGGCGAGGCCGCGGATCACCGCGTCGCGCTGCTCGAGCGTGAGGTCGTCGCAGGTGATCGTGTACATCCAGTTCACGCGGCGCGTCCCGGGGCGCTGCGTCGGGAGCGTCACGTCTGCGAGGTCGCCCAGGAGCTCGTCGTAGCGCGCGGCCAGCCGGTCGCGGGTCGCGATCATCTCGTCGAAGCGCTCGAGCTGGGCGACGCCGATCGCGGCGGCCACGTTCGTCATCCGGTAGTTGAACCCGACCTCGGGGAACCAGTAGCGGCGCTGCGGGTCCATGCCCTGGCCGCGGAGCAGCCGCAGACGGGCGGCGAGCGCGTCGTCGTCGGTGGTGACCGCGCCGCCCTCGCCGGTGGTGACGATCTTGTTGCCGAAGAAGCTGAACGACGTGGCGTCGGCCATCGAGCCGACCCGGCGGCCGCCGACCTCGGCGCCGTGCGCCTCCGCGGCGTCCTGCACGACCAGGAGGCCGTGCCGTTCGGCGACGGCGCGTACCGCCGGGAGGTCCGCGGGGTTGCCGTACAGGTCCACGGGCATGATCGCGCGGGTGCGCGGGGTGATCGCGGCCTCGAGGAGCGCGGGGTCGAGGTTCATCGAGTCGTCGACGTCCACGAACACCGGCTCGGCGCCGCAGTACCGCACGGCGTTGGCCGACGCGATGTAGGTCAGCACCGGGACGATCACCTCGTCGCCGGGGCCGATGCCCAGCGCGGCGAGCGCCAGGTGCAGCGCCGTCGTGCCGTTGTTCGTCGCGATGGCGTGCTTCGCGCCGCACAGCTCGGCGAACCGCAGCTCGAACTCGTCGATGAACTTCCCGGCGGACGAGATCCAGGTGGAGTCGAGGCACTCCGCGACGTAGGTCTTCTCGTTGCCCGAGAGGTCGGGGGCGGCGGCGTGGATCATGCGATGGCCTTCTGGGGGAGCGGGCGGGCGGGGTTGCCGACGACGGTGGTGCCGGCGGGGACGTCGCGGACGACGACGGCGCCGGCACCGACGACGGCCCCGTCGCCGACGGCGATGCCGGGACGGATGCTGGCGCCGACGCCGATCAGCGCGTGGGCGCCGACGGTCACGGTGCCGGCCAGGTGGGCTCCGGGGGCGACGTGCGCGAAGTCCCCGACGGTGCAGTCGTGGTCGACGGTGGCACCGGTGTTGAGGATGGCGCCCTCGCCGAGCCGCGCGTAGGCACCGAGGACGGCGCTCCGCAGCACGGCGGCGCCCGGTCCCACCTGCGCGGTGCGCGCGACCTGGGCGCTGTCCGCCACCAGGGGCACGAGCTCGAGCCCGAGGTCGGTGGCGCCGCGGGCGAGCCGGGCCCGCAGGCCCGGTGTGCCGATCGCGACGAAGGCGTGACGCACGCCCGCGCGGACCAGCCCCGGGAGGGCGTCGTCGCCGCCCAGGTAGGGGACCTCGCCGTGCTCGTCGGGGTCGTGGCCGGTGCAGCCGATCGGCTGCAGGTCGGAGGCCACGGGCCAGGCGTCGACGCAGGAACGCGCGTGCCCGCCGTTGCCGATGATCACGACCCCGTGCGCGGTCTGCCCCCGTACCGCCTGCGTCATGCCGTTCCTCACGTGTGGCCAGTTGTCCCGGGTGACTATATCGAAGGCCCGGTCGCCGCCGGTGCGACCTCGGTCCCGGCGTGGTATCCGCCCCGGTCGTGCGGTGCTGGTCGGTTAGGCTCACCCGTCGTGGCAGCACCCGTGGTGGCAGTGGTCGGTGGTGGGCAGCTCGCCCGCATGATGGCGCCCGCGGCGACGGCGCTCGGCGTGCACCTGCGGGTGCTGGTCGAGGACGCGGTGTCGTCGGCGGCGCAGGTGGTGGTCGACGCACCCGTGGGCGCGGCGGCGGACCCGGTGGCCGTCGAGGCGCTCGTGGTCGGCGCCGACGCGCTCACGTTCGAGCACGAGCACGTGCCGAACGGCCTGCTCACCGAGCTGCAGGACCGCGGCGTCGCGGTCCGCCCCGGCCCGGACGCTCTGGTGCACGCGCAGGACAAGATCGTGATGCGCACCCGGCTGACCGCGCTCGGCGTGCCGTGCCCGCGGTGGGCCCCGCTGGACTCGGCCGACGACCTCGCCGCGTTCCTGGCGGCCGGCGACGGCAGCGCCGTGGTGAAGACCGCCCGCGGCGGCTACGACGGCAAGGGCGTGCGGGTCGTGCGGTCCGCCGACGAGGCGGCCGACTGGCTGACGGCGGCCTCCGACGGCACCGGGGCGCCGCTGCTGGCCGAGGAGCGGGTGCCGTTCACGAGGGAGCTCGCGGCGCTCGTGGCCCGCGCGCCGTCCGGCGAGGTGCGCACCTGGCCCGTCGTCGAGTCGGTGCAGCGCGACGGCGTGTGCGCCGAGGTGGTCGCCCCGGCGCCCGACCTGGACCCGCGCACCGCGGCCACCGCGGAGCGGATCGCCCGCGAGGTGGCCGAGGGCCTGGGCGTCACCGGCGTGCTGGCCGTCGAGCTGTTCGAGGTCGCGGACCCCGACGGCGGCGCCCCGCGCGTGCTGGTGAACGAGCTCGCGATGCGCCCGCACAACTCGGGGCACTGGACGATCGACGGCGCCGTGACCAGCCAGTTCGAGCAGCACCTGCGCGCCGTGCTCGACCTGCCGCTCGGCGCGACCGAGGCGCGCGCGCCCTGGACCGTGATGGCGAACGTGCTGGGCTCGACCCGCGCCGCGCTCACCGACGGCCTGGCCGAGGTGGCCGCGCTCGACCCGGGCGCCAAGGTGCACCTGTACGGCAAGGGCGTGCGCCCGGGCCGCAAGCTCGGGCACGTGACCGTGTCCGGGGACGACCTGGCCGACGTGCGGCGCCGGGCGGTCGCCGCGGCGGCCGTGCTGCGCGGCGACGCACCCGCCTGACCCGCCCCACCCCCACCCCCCACCGGAGGCACCGCATGGCCACCCCGCTCGTCGGCATCGTCATGGGCTCGGACTCGGACTGGCCCGTCATGGAGGCGGCGGCCGAGGCGCTCGCCGAGTTCGACGTCCCGGTGGAGGTCGACGTCGTCTCCGCGCACCGGCAGCCGGACAAGATGGTCGCCTACGGCCGCGAGGCCGCCGGGCGCGGGCTGCGCGCGATCATCGCGGGCGCGGGCGGGGCGGCTCACCTGCCCGGCATGCTCGCGGCGGTCACGCCGCTGCCCGTGATCGGCGTGCCGGTGCCGCTCGCCCGGCTCGACGGGATGGACTCGCTCCTGTCGATCGTGCAGATGCCCGCGGGCGTGCCGGTCGCGACGGTGTCGATCGGCGGCGCGCGCAACGCCGGGCTGCTCGCCGCCCGCATCCTCGGGGCGGGCACCGACGAGACGGCGCGCCGGCTCGCGGCGGCGATGCTCGCGTTCCAGGACGACCTGCGTGCGCAGGCGGACGCCAAGGGCGAGCGGCTGCGCTCCCTGCACGGCGACGGCCGCCGCCCCGCGGTGGGCTTCGGCGGCTGACCGCCGCGCACGCGGTCCTGAGCATCGCGAGGGCGTCCCGAGCGGCGCGTGAAGGTCTCGTCGAGAGGCGCCGGGGGCCGCCCCCTCGACGGGCGGACCGCCGGTCCGACACCTACCGTCGAGACGGTGACGACCACCGCGCCGCCCCGCACCGCCCGGCCCGACGCCGCCCCGGCGCCGGGCCGCACCCCCTCCACCGCCGCGCGGGCCCCTCGCCTCGCCGCGCTCGACGCCTTGCGGTTCCTCGCCGCGATCGGCGTGCTCGCGTACCACTTCACCGCCCGGCAGACCGACGCCTGGGGGCGCGACCTCGTCGAGGTCGCGCCCGCGGTCGCCGGCTGGGCGACCTACACGTCGCTGGGGCCGGAGCTGTTCTTCGTCATCAGCGGGTTCGTCATCCTTATGACGGCCTGGGGCCGGTCGGTGCCCGACATCGTCGGCTCCCGGGTCGCGCGGCTGTACCCGGCCTACTGGACCGGGGTCCTGCTGACGGGCGCGCTGCTGCTGCTCGTCTGGGAGGGCAAGCAGATCACCGGCGGCCAGGTGCTGGTCAACCTCACGCTGCTGCAGTCGCTGTTCGACGTCGGGCACGTGGACGGCGTGTACTGGACCCTCTGGGTGGAGCTGCGGTTCTACGTGCTGATCGCGCTGTTCGCGGCGGTCGGGATCACCCGGCGGCGCGTGCTGTGGTTCGCCGCGCTGTGGCCGGCGGCGGCGATGCTGGCCCGGGCGCTGGGCTGGTCGGACGCCGTGACCTGGCTGGTGGCGCCGTACGCCCCGCTGTTCGCGGCCGGCATGGCGCTGTACGTCATCCACCGCACCGGGCACGCCGTCGTGCCGTGGCTGCTGGTGGCGGCCAACACCGCCGTCGCGACGGCGGCCCTCGTGCCCGCCCGGATGCACTCGCTGGGCGCGAACTCCGTGGTCGAGCCGAGCGCGGTGCTGCTCGCGGTCGCGCTGCCGGCGTGCGTCGGCCTCGTCGCCCTGGTGTCCCTGACCCCGCTCGCGCGGTGGCGCTGGGCCGGACTCACCGCCGCGGGCGCGCTGACCTACCCGCTGTACCTCACGCACGAGTACTGGGGCCTGTGGGTGATCCACCTGCTGCACGACCGGCTGCCCGTCTGGGCCGTGCTCTCCGCGGCGACCGCGTTCTCGCTCGCGCTGGCGTGGCTGGTGCACCGGTTCGTGGAGAAGCCGTTCGGGCCCCGGCTGCGCCGCGCGACCACCGCGGGCTGCGAGCGTGTGCGGGACGCGCTCGTCGGGCTGGCCGGGCTGGTGCGCGCCGGGTTCCGGCCCGGTCAGGAGCCGGGGACGCCCCCGACCACGCCCGGCTCGAGGGAGCCGTCCCGGATCGCCGCGAAGAAGGACGGCGTCTGGTCCGGGTCGAGGAGCACGGTGGACCCGGCGTTGCCCGGGCGGTAGTCCAGGCTCTTGATCGGCGGGGTGCCGGTGATGCCGCCCGGCCCGGTGGCCGCGCGGAACGCCAGCGCCAGCCGGCCGAGGTCGACGATGCCCGTCTCGTCGCTCGCCGTCAGCACGGCGGTGCCGGAGTCGATCAGCGAGACCTGCTTGCCCGGCTGGAACAGCAGCGCCGGGTTCTCCGCTTTGGCGGCCACCGCGCTGATCAGCGCACGCTGGCGCAGGCCGCGGCCGATGTCGCCGGACGGGTCGGAGTAGCGCATGCGCGAGTAGGCGAGCGCCTGGACGCCGTCGACGGTCTTGCAGCCGGGGGCGTCCCAGACGAGGCCGGAGTTCGTGTCGTTCACCGGGAACGAGATGCCGGTGCTGTCGTCGAGGCACAGCTCGACGCCCCCGAGCGCGTCGACGATCCGCTCGACGCCGCCGAACCCGATCTCCACGTAGTGGTCGACCGTGAGGCCCGTCAGCCCCTCGACGGTCTGGACCAGCAGCGGGGCGCCGCCCCAGGCGAACGCGGCGTTCAGCTTGCTCGGGTCGTGGCCCGGGATGTCGACGTAGGTGTCGCGGGGAAGCGAGATGAGCGCGGCCGGGCCCGAGTCGGGGACCTGCAGCAGCAGGATCGTGTCGGTGCGCGCGCCGACCGTGTCGGGGTCCTCGATGGCACCGTCCTCGCGGGAGTCGGAGCCGGCGAGCAGGTACGTGGTGCCCGGGGTGTCCGCGGCGCCCGAGAGCGCGGCGACGTGCTGGATCTTGCCGTTCGCCCAGAGGACCAGGCCGATGGGCCAGGCCAGCAGCAGCACGAGCGCGACGACCACCACCGCGGCGACCACGCGGCCCCGGCGGCGCCGGCGGCGCGGGGCGGTGGGCGGCGCCGCGCTGGCGGGGTCGGCGGGGCGGGTGCCCGGTGCGC
>NZ_JAHVCI010000046.1:0-37776 GCF_019265565.1 Cellulomonas sp. PS-H5 | reverse complement strand
GGCCGGCGGGCGGCGCCGTCCCGGCGGCGGGCGTGCGGGCGCCCGCCGCCGCGGGACCTGCCCGGGCGCCGCACCGCACCGCCGCCGGCGAGAGCGCGCTCCAGGCGCTGACCCGGCAGTGGGCCTCCCTCGCGGCGCTGGGCCTGGGCCTGGTCGCCTGCGGCGTGGGCGCCGGCCACCTGGAGCACCACCTGCCGGTGGGCGTCGTGCTGTCCGCGCTCGGGCTCGTGGCCATCGGCTGGGGCGTCCTCGCCCTGCGTGGCCCCGCGCCCGTCCCCCGCGCGGCCGCCGGCGTCGCCCTGGCGTCCGGGCCGGCGGTGCTGCTCAGCTCCCCGCTGACCGGCACCGCCACGACCGCGGCCGAGGCCGCCGCGCTGGTGCTGGGCCTGGCGGTCGGGATCCTGCTCGCCCTCGGGCAGCGCGCCGGGACAGCCCCGGGGGTTCGGCGGCGCGCGCCCGGCGGTGCCGGCCAGGCGGGCACGCTCGCGGCGGGCGCGCTGCTGGTGGCGCTGGTGACCGTGCCGGGCCTCGCCGCGACGGAGGCGGGCGCGCACGCGGTGCCGCACGGCTCGCACGGCCTGCCCGCCGAGACGGGCCACGCGGGCCACTAGGCCCGCGGGGCCGGGCCGCGAGGTCCGGCACCACCCGGCCACCAGGTCGGGCACGACCGGGCCCGGGCGGGCCCGGTACCACGACCGCCGCGCGGCGTCGGCAGGGACGGCTCCCCCGGCGCCGCGCGGCTCACCCGCGCCGCACGCGGCACACTGCCCCGGGTCCCCACCCGATTCTCCCGTCCTCCCCCGAACGATCAGGGGGCAACGCGAGAATCGGGTGGGGACGAGGGCGACACCCGAAACGCCCGACCCGGGCACGCCCGCACGGACGCCGGAGGCCCGGCACCCCCTCAGGGGTGCCGGGCCTCCGCGTACCGGTTGAGGTGGCTCAGGCCGCCTCGTCCTCCGAGGTGAGGTTCCGGGTCTTGTTCTGGTCGACCAGGATGCCGGGGCCGTTCGTGGTCGAGATGGTCGCCTTGGTGATGTAGCGGCCCTTCGACGCGGACGGCTTGAGACGCAGGATCTCCTCGAGCGCCGCGGCGTAGTTCTCCACCAGCTGGACGTCGGAGAACGACGTCTTGCCGATGATGAAGTGCAGGTTCGCGTGCTTGTCGACGCGAAACTCGATCTTGCCGCCCTTGATGTCGGAGACGGCCTTGGCCACGTCCATCGTCACGGTGCCGGTCTTCGGGTTCGGCATGAGGCCACGCGGACCGAGCACCTTGCCGAGGCGGCCGACCTTGCCCATGAGGTCCGGGGTCGCGACCGCGGAGTCGAAGTCGGTGTAGCCCGCCGCGACCTTCTCGATCAGCTCGTCGCCACCGACCTCGTCCGCACCGGCGGCGCGGGCCTGCTCGGCACGCTCACCGGTCGCGAACACGATGACGCGGGCGGTCTTGCCCGTGCCGTTCGGCAGGTTGACCGTGCCGCGGACCATCTGGTCGGCCTTGCGCGGGTCGACACCGAGGCGCATGGCGACCTCGACGGTCGCGTCGTACTTGGTGGTCGACGTGGCCTGCGCGAGGCGGATCGCCTGCAGCGGGTTGTAGGTGGTGCCGGCCTCGATCTTCTCGGCCGCGGCGCGGTACGCCTTGCTGTGCTTCGCCATCTGCTCTCTCTCCTTCAGCAGTCGTGGTCGTCGGGCCGCACAGGGCCCTGCCACTGGGGCGCCCGCCCCGGAGGTCCCGGGGCGGGCGGTCGTTCAGTCGAGCCGGGGGCTCAGCCCTCGACCTTGATGCCCATCGAGCGCGCGGTGCCGGCGATGATCTTCTCGGCGGCGGCGAGGTCGTTGGCGTTCAGGTCCTCGAGCTTGGTCGAGGCGATCTCGCGGACCTGGTCCGCGGTCAGCGTCGCGACCTTGACCGTGTGCGGCGTGGGCGAGCCCTTCGCGACACCGGCGGCCTTCTTGATGAGCTCCGCGGCCGGCGGGGTCTTCGTGATGAAGGTGAAGGAACGGTCCTCGTAGACCGTGATCTCCACCGGGATCACGTTGCCGCGCTGCGACTCGGTGGCCGCGTTGTAGGCCTTGCAGAACTCCATGATGTTCACACCGTGCTGACCCAGCGCCGGACCGATCGGCGGGGCGGGGGTCGCCGCACCGGCGTTGATCTGGAGCTTGATGAGGCCGGTGACCTTCTTCTTCGGGGGCATGAGCCACCCTTTCTTCTCTCGTGGGCCGACGCCGTGGGCGATGACCCGGTTGCAGTGCTGCGTCCGCGCGCGCCCCGGTCCCGGGGCGGGCGGCTCAGATCTTGGCGACCTGGCTGAATGACAGCTCGACCGGGGTCTCCCGGCCGAAGATGGAGACGAGGACCTTGAGCTTCTGGTTCTCGGGGCTGATCTCGGAGATCGTGGCCGGCAGCGTGTCGAACGGGCCGTCGGTGACGGTGACCGACTCGCCGACGGTGAAGTCGACCTCGATCGGGGCGGCGGCCTTCTGCTGCGGGGCGGCGGCCGGGGTCTTCGCCTCGATCGTCGGGGCCAGCATGGAGAACACCTCGTCGAGGGTCAGCGGCACCGGCTGGTGGGTGTGGCCCACGAAGCCCGTGACGCCCGGGGTGTGCCGGACGGCGCCCCACGACTCGTCGGTGAGGTCCATGCGCACGAGGACGTAGCCGGGGATCCGGACGCGGCGCACGACCTTGCGCTGCGCGTTCTTGATCTCGACGACCTCCTCCATGGGGACCTCCACCTGGAAGATGAAGTCCTCCATGTTGAGGCTCTGGATGCGGTTCTCGAGGTTCGTCTTCACGCGGTTCTCGTAGCCCGCGTAGGAGTGGATGACGTACCAGTCGCCGAACTGCGACTTCAGCTGCGCCTTGAACGCGGCGACCGGGTCCTCGTCGACGTCGACGACGTCGACGACCTCGTCGGACTCCTCGGCGTCGTCGGCCTGCTCGACCGGGGCGGCCTCGGCCGCGTCGTCGGCGTCGACCTCGTCCGCGGGCTCGCCGGCGGCCGGGGCCTCGACCGCCTCGACCGACGCCAGGGCGTCGTCGAGCTCGGACTCGGCGGCACCCAGACCGGGCTCCTGCGATTCCTGCGACACGGGCGAACCTGCTTTCTGCTGCGGAAGGTGGTGCTGAGGTGACGTGCGCCCCGCGGGGGCGCCGCGGAGGCTCAGCCCCCGAAGATCCAGAACGTGGCGCGGCCGATGCCGAAGTCCACGACGGTCACGAACGCCATCACGACGGCCACGAACACCAGCACGACGCCGGTGTAGGTCACCAGCTCGGAGCGGGTCGGGCGGACGACCTTCTTGAGCTCCGCCACGACCTGGCGGACGAACAGGGCGATCCGGGCGAACAGGCCGCGCTTCTTCTCCGGGCGAGCGGCCTTCTTGCCGCCGGTCCGCTCCGCGGGCTCGCCCGCGTCGGACGCCGCCACGGGTGCCGAGTCGCTCACCTGATCGATTCCCCTACGTCTCGCGACGCCGGCCGTCGCCGGGCGCCTCATGTCGTCCGGCGGCCGCGCCCCGGGAGGTCCCCGGGGGAGCCGCGCGGTCCGTGACCACACGCGCAGGGCAGGCGAGACTCGAACTCGCAACCGCCGGTTTTGGAGACCGGTGCGCTACCAATTGCGCCACTACCCTACGGCGGCGGCGTCCTGATGAGCCTCCCTCGCGGGCGCGGCTCATCATGGTGGACGTCAACCACCGAGGGACCACTGTACGCGACGCGCGGGCCGGGGTCGAACCGCCCTCCCGGCCGGCCCGCGCGACGGGCCTCGCCCCGGACGCGCCCTGCAGCCGCGCCGCCCGGTCTGCGAGGATGGCGGGCGTGAGCGCGCCCGCCCCCGCCCAGCCCGCCCAGCCCCGCCGCGTGTCCGCCCGCGTCGGGGGCATCGCCGAGTCCGCCACCCTGGCGGTGGACGCGAAGGCCAAGGCCCTGAAGGCCGCCGGCCGGCCCGTGATCGGCTTCGGCGCCGGCGAGCCGGACTTCCCGACGCCCGACTACATCGTCGAGGCCGCGGTCGCCGCCGCGCGCAACCCCGCGAACCACCGCTACTCCCCCGCCGGCGGGCTGCCCGCGCTCAAGGAGGCGGTCGCGGCCAAGACGCTGCGCGACTCCGGCTACGCGATCTCCCCCGCCGACGTGCTGGTGACCAACGGCGGCAAGCAGGCCGTCTACCAGGCGTTCGCGACCCTGCTCGACCCGGGCGACGAGGTGCTGCTCCCGGCCCCGTACTGGACCACCTACCCGGAGGCGATCCGGCTGGCCGGCGGCGTGCCCGTCGAGGTGGTCGCCGGCGTCGACCAGGGCTACAAGGTCACCGTCGAGCAGCTCGAGGCCGCCCGCACCCCGCGGACCAAGGTGCTGCTGTTCTGCTCGCCGTCCAACCCGACCGGCGCCGTCCACTCCCCGGAGCAGACCGCCGAGATCGGCCGCTGGGCCCTCGAGCACGGCATCTGGGTCGTCACCGACGAGATCTACGAGCACCTCACCTACGACGGCGCGGTGGCGACGCCGATGCTGTCCGCGGTCCCGGAGCTCGCGGACACCACCGTCGTGCTGAACGGCGTCGCCAAGACCTACGCGATGACCGGTTGGCGGGTGGGCTGGCTCGTCGGACCGTCGGACGTCGTCAAGGCCGCGACCAACCTGCAGTCGCACCTGACCTCCAACGTCGCCAACGTCTCCCAGCACGCCGCGATCGCCGCGCTCACCGGCGACCTGTCGGCCGTCGCCGCGATGCGCGAGGCGTTCGACCGCCGCCGGCGGACCATGGTGTCGATGCTGGCGGAGATCGACGGCGTCGTGATCCCCGCGCCGGAGGGCGCCTTCTACGCCTACCCCGCGGTGCACGGCCTGCTCGGCCGCACGTTCCGCGGCGTCACCCCGACCACGTCCGCCGAGCTGGCCGCGCTGCTGCTCGACCAGGCCGAGGTCGCGGTCGTCCCCGGCGAGGCGTTCGGGCCGAGCGGGTACCTCCGGCTGTCCTACGCGCTGGGCGACGCCGACCTGGCCGAGGGCGTCGGGCGGATCCAGGCGCTGCTCGCCGAGGGCTGACCCGCACCGGCTGACCCGCCCGTCCACCGATCGGTGGACGGGCGGTCCCGTCCCCCGGTCGTCCCGCCGGGCCACTCCCGCCCGCGAGGCTGGCTGCCATGGACGACAGCGACCTGGCGGTCCGGGTGACCGGCCTGCAGAAGCGGTACGGCGAGAAGCGCGCCGTCGACGGGCTCGACCTCACGGTGGCCCGCGGCGAGATCGTCGCCGTGCTCGGCCCGAACGGGGCGGGCAAGACGACCACCGTCGAGATCCTCGAGGGCTACCGGCGGCGGGACGGCGGCGACGTCCGCGTCCTGGGCGTCGACCCCCAGACCGCGGGCCGCGACTGGCGGGCCCGGATCGGCATCGTGCTGCAGGGCACCAACGACCTCGCCGAGGCGACGGTCTCCGAGCTCGTGCACCACTTCGCGCGGTACTACCCCGACCCGCGGGACCCCGAGGAGGTCATCGACGCGGTCGGCCTGCGCGAGAAGGCCCGCACCCGGAGCCGGCAGCTGTCCGGCGGCCAGCGGCGCCGGCTCGACGTGGCGCTCGGCATCGTCGGCCGGCCCGAGCTGCTGTTCCTCGACGAGCCCACGACCGGCTTCGACCCCGAGGCCCGGCACGCGTTCTGGGACCTGGTGTCCGGGCTGCGCGACGGCGGCACGACGATCCTGCTGACCACGCACTACCTGGAGGAGGCCGAGCACCTGGCCGACCGGGTGGCCGTGGTCCGGTCCGGCCGCGTGGTCGCGGTCGACACCCCGGCCGACCTCGGCGGGCGCTCGGCGCACCAGGCGGTCGTGCGGTGGACCGAGGGCGGCGCGCCCCGCTCGGAGCGGACGGACGCGCCGACGGCGCTGGTCGCGGCGCTGAGCGCCCGGCTCGGCGGCGAGGTCCCCGGCCTGCAGGTCGTCCGGCCGACCCTCGAGGACGTCTACCTCGGGCTGATCGCGGCGGACGAGGACACCACCCCGGCGGCCCTGCCCGCCCTGGCGACGACGGAGGCCGCGCGATGAGCACCACGACCCTGGACCGGCCCACGGCCGGCCCGCTGCCCGGCGCGCTGCGCCTCGGCGTCGACCGGGCGCGCTACGAGATCCGCGGGTTCTTCCGCGAGCGGGACGCGATCATCTTCATCTTCGCGTACCCGATCATCATGCTGGCGATCTTCGCGACGGTGTTCGGCCAGGACGGCGCCGAGGTCGCCGACGGCGTGCCGTTCGCGCAGTACTTCCTGCCCGGCATGATCGCCACCGGCGTGCTGCTGTCGTCGTTCCAGTCGCTGGCGATCTCGATCCCGGTCGAGCGGGACGAGGGCGGTCTCAAGCGGCTGGGCGGCACGCCGCTGCCGCCGGCGGCGTACTTCCTGGGCAAGGTCGGCCAGGTGCTGGTGGTGTCCGTGGTGCAGGTCGCGCTGCTGCTCGCGGTCGCCGGGCTGGTGTTCGACGTCGACATGCCGGACGCCTCCGGGTGGGCCACGTTCGCCTGGGTGTTCGTGCTCGGGGTCGCCGCCGGCGCGGTGTGCGGGGTCGGGTTCTCGTCGCTGCCCCGGTCGGGCCGGTCCGCGAGCGCCGTGGTCACGCCCGTGGTGCTGGTGCTGCAGTTCATCTCCGGCGTGTTCTTCGCCTTCTACGACCTGCCGTCCTGGATGCAGCAGGTCGCGTCGGTGTTCCCGCTCAAGTGGATGGCCCAGGGCATGCGGTCCGTGTTCCTGCCGGACGAGGCGGCCGCGCTCGAGCCGTCCGGGTCGTGGCAGCACGGCGCGACCGCGGCGGTCCTGCTGGCCTGGCTGGTCGTCGGCCTCGTCGTCGGGGTCCGGACGTTCCGGTGGCGGCGGCGTGACGACGGCTGACCTGCGCCAGACTGGGCCCGTGACCAGCGACGCGCGACCGGGGGACGGGGCTGCGGCCCCGGCCCCCGGCGGCGCGCGCGCCGAGGCCGAGCGGACCCTGTTCTGGCGGCGCGCCCTCGCCGGCTGGGACGCGGCGTTCTACGCGCTCCTGGCCATCAGCGCGATCTCGATCCTCACCGTCGCGGACACGTTCCCGCCGGACGGGGGGACCTGGGCGGCGCTCGGCGGGCTGACCCTGCTGCTGCTGGCCTACGTCCTGGTCGGCCGCCGGGGCGCCCAGGCCGGCGACGTCCGGCTCACCCGGGCCTACCTGGTCGTGCTCGTGGTGGTGGTCTCGCTGTGCAGCGGGGTCAGCACCATCGGCTCGATCCTGCTGTTCGTCGGGTTCTCGCAGGTGTGGTTCTTCGCGGCCTCGATGCGGGAGGGCGTGCTGGCGTCCGTCGTCCTGGCGGTCGCCTCCTGCGCGGCGATCGCGACGGCGGCGTTCGCGGCGGGCGAGGACCCCTCGGCGCGCGACCTGGTGGTGCTGGGCGCGCAGATGGCCGTCGGCCTGATCTTCTCGCTCGCGCTCGGGGTGTGGATCACCCGGGTCGCCGAGCGGTCCGAGGAGCGGGCCTGGCTGCTGGAGCAGCTGGAGTCCGCGCAGGCGCAGCTCGCCGCGAGCAACCACGCCTCGGGCGTCCTCGCGGAGCGGGAGCGGATGGCGCAGGAGATCCACGACACCCTGGCGCAGGGGTTCACCAGTGTCGTGATGCTCGCGCAGACGGCGCAGGCCCAGCTCGACGCCGGGCGCGCCGACCTGGCACGGGACCGGCTGGACCAGGTGGAGCGGGTCGCCCGCGAGAACCTCGCCGAGGCGCGCGCGCTCGTCGCCGCGTTCGGGCCCGCCGCGCTGGCGGACGCCACGCTGGCCGAGGCGCTGGAGCGGCTGGCCGAGCGGTTCCAGGCGGAGACGGGGGTCCGGGTCGAGGTCGCGCTCGGCGACGCCGGCGCCCCGGACCGCGACACCGAGGTCGTGCTGCTGCGCGCCGCGCAGGAGGCGCTCGCGAACGTCCGCAAGCACGCGGGCGCGCGCCGGGTGCTGCTCCGGCTGGTCCGGGACGACGGGGTGCTCGCCCTCGAGGTGCTCGACGACGGTCAGGGGCTCGCCCCCGGCACCGCCGAGGGCGTGGGGCTGCGCGGGATGCGCGAGCGCGTCACCGCGGGCGGAGGGACGCTCGACGTGGCCGGGGAGCCCGGCCGCGGGACGCGGGTGCGGCTGGCGATGCCGCTCCGCGACGGGGACGGGCCGCTCGGCGACCCGGGGACGGGGACGGCGTGACCGCGCACGAGCAGGACACGACGGCGGTGCGGGTGCTGGTCGCGGACGACCACCCCGTGGTGCGGTCGGGGCTGGTCGGCATGCTGACCGTCGAGCCGGACGTCGAGGTGGTCGGCGAGGTCGGCGACGGGGCCGCGGCGGTCGAGGCCGCGCGGGCGCTCCGCCCGGACCTGGTGCTGATGGACCTGCGGATGCCGGTGCTGGACGGCGCCGCGGCGACCGCGCGCATCGTCGCGGAGGTGCCGGGCGTGCGGGTGCTGGTCCTCACCACCTACGAGACGGACGCCGACATCCTGCGCGCCGTCGAGGCGGGCGCCACCGGCTACCTGCTCAAGGACACCCCGCGGGACCAGCTCGTGGCCGGCGTCCGCGGCGCGGCCCGGGGTGAGTCGGCGCTGTCGCCGTCGGTCGCGTCCCGGCTGGTGCAGCAGATGCGCGGCGAGGGCGAGCGGCTCACGGCCCGCGAGCTGGAGGTGCTGGCCGGGGTGGCGCGGGGGCTGTCGAACGCCGCGGTCGGCCGGGAGCTGTTCATCACCGAGGCGACCGTGAAGACGCACCTGCTCCGGGCGTTCGCGAAGCTCGGCGTCGACGACCGCACCCACGCGGTGACGGTCGCGATGCAGCGGGGCCTGCTCCCGGCGCCCTGACCCCCGCCCCCCTCCCCGCCCCCCGCCTGCCGAGGTCGAGGGTTTCGCGTGGAACCGCCCGCGCAACCCCTCGACCTCGACGCGAACCCTCGACCTCGCGCCGGCGGGGCGCCGGCGCGGCGGAGGGGGCAGGGCGCGCGGGGATCAGGCAGACTCGCCGGGTGCGCGACCTGGCCCTGCTCCCGAAGGCCCACCTCCACCTGCACTTCACGGGGTCGATGCGCGTGCAGACCCTGGGCGACCTGGCGGCCGAGCGCGGAGTCCGGCTGCCGGCCACGCTGCTCGACGGCGAGGGCCTGCGGGTCCCGGCCGACGAGCGCGGCTGGTTCCGGTTCCAGCGGCTGTACGACGCAGCCCGCGCGTGCGTCCGCGGCGAGGCCGACCTGCGGCGGATCGTCCGCGAGGCCGCGACCGACGACGCCGCGGAGGGCTCGGGCCGGCTCGAGATCCAGGTCGACCCGACGTCGTACGCCCCACCGGTCGGCGGCATCACGCCCGCGCTGGAGATCGTGCTGGACGAGGCCCGGTCGGCGAGCGAGGACCTGGGCGTCGAGGTCGGCGTCGTCGTGGCGGCGTCCCGGATGCGGCACCCCCTCGACGCCCGGACCCTCGCGCGGCTGGCCGCCCGGTACGCCGGGGACGGCCCCGGCGAGGTGATCGGCTTCGGCCTCAGCAACGACGAGCGCCGCGGCGACACCCCGGAGTTCGCGCCGGCGTTCGCGATCGCCCGCCGCGCGGGCCTGGCGTCCGTGCCGCACGGCGGCGAGCTGCTCGGCCCGCCGCACGTCGAGGACGTCCTGGAGTCGCTGGCCCCCGACCGGCTCGGCCACGGCGTGCGGTCGGCGGAGGACGGCGCGCTGCTGCGCCGGATCGTGGACCGCGGGATCGCCCTGGAGGTGTGCCCGGCGTCGAACGTGTCGCTCGGGGTCTACCGCCGACCCGAGGACGTGCCGCTGCGCCGGCTCGTCGACGCGGGCGCGACGGTGGCGCTGGGCGCGGACGACCCGCTGCTGTTCGGGTCCCGGCTGGTGGAGCAGTACACGACCGCCCGCGAGGTGCACGGGTTCACCGACGCGGAGCTGGCGGACCTGGCGCGGGCGTCGATCCGGGCCAGCCGGGCCTCCGACGGCACGAAGGCCCGCCTGCTGTCGGGCGTCGACGCGTGGCTAGCCGCCGACGAGGTTGCGCAACCCGCGGGTTGACCAACCGCGGCCGCACTTCGCCGAGATGGCAACTTTCGACTGTGTCAGGCACCGCCCGCACAGCCGAGAGTTGCCATCTCGGCGAGAGGGGTCGGCGAGCGAGGGGTGTGCGCGGGCGCGGCTCGCGCCCCTGCGTCAGAGGTCGGCGCCCACCAGGACCGGCTCCGGCTCCAGGGTGAGGCCGAAGCGCTGCGCCACGCCGTCCCGGACGGTGCGCGCCAGCGTCAGCAGGTCGCCCGCGTTCGCGCCGCCGCGGTTCGTCAGCGCCAGGGTGTGCTTGGTCGACAGCGCCGCGGGCCCCGGCAGGCCGTAGCCCTTCGAGAACCCCGCCTGCTCGATCAGCCACGCCGCGCTGGTCTTCACCAGGCCTTCGCCCGCCGGGAACCGCGGGGCGTCCTCGGGCAGATCGGCGGCGTCCGCCTCGGTCAGCACCGGGTTGGTGAAGAACGAGCCGGCCGAGCGGGTGTCGGGGTCGGCCGGGTCGAGCACCATGCCCTTGCGTGCGCGCAGCGCGAGCACCGTGGCGCGCACCTCGGGCAGCGGCGCCCGCTCCCCCACCTCGATGCCGAGGGCCCGCGCGAGCTCGCCGTACCGGATCGGCTCGGAGAGGTCGGCGACGCGCAGCTGGAACGTCACGTCGAGCACCACGTACCGCGGCGTCGGGAACCAGGGGGCGCCGGGGTCGGCCGCGTCGGGCAGCGCGCGCATCGACCGCTTGAGCAGCGACGTCCGGTAGCCGAAATGCAGGTCGACGACGGGCAGCGTCCGCACCCGGCCGCGCACCCGGTCCCAGACCCGCACGGTCGCGATCGTCTGGGACACCTCCTGGCCGTACGCGCCGACGTTCTGCACGGGCGTCGCGCCCGTCGACCCGGGGATCCCGGACAGCGCCTCGATGCCCTTGAGCCGGTGCGCGGCGGCGTGGGCCACCACGTCGTCCCACGGGGTGCCCGCCGCCGCGGTCACGGTCACGCCGGCGCACGCCGAGTGGTCGGGCGTCGTCAGGTCGCGCCGGACGTCCCGGACCACGAGGCCGTCGAAGCCCGCGTCCGACACCAGCAGGTTCGACCCGCCACCGAGCACCAGCAGCGGGACGCCCTCGGCGTCGGCGGTCCGCACCGCGTCGATCAGCTCGGCCTCGGTGGTCGTCTCCACGAGCCGGCTCGCGGGCCCGCCCACCCCGAGGGTGGTGAGCTCGCTGAAGGTCGCGGACTGGACGTCGGTGGTCACGGGACGAGCGTAGGCCGCTCCGCGGGCTCCTGCCGCGCCGGTGCCGCGGCGTTCACCACGAGCAGGCCGACGACGATCGGCACCGCGATCGCCAGCAGCGCGTGCCGGTAGCCGACCTCGTGGGCGAGCAGGCCGAGCAGCGGCGGGCCGGCGAGGAACGCCGAGTAGCCGATCGTCGACACGACGGACACCCGGGCGGCCGCGCGCAGCGGGTCGTCGCTCGCCGCGCTCATGCCGACCGGGAAGCCGAGCGCCGCGCCCATGCCCCACAGCACCGCGCCGACGAGCGCCAGCCACAGCAGGTCGTCCGGCACCAGGCCGAACACCAGCAGGCCGACCAGCGCCAGGCCCGCGCACAGCCGCAGCACGGCGACCCGGCCGAACCGGTCGAGCAGCGCCGTGCCGAGGAACCGCATGACGGTCATCGCCGTGACGAACACGCCGAACGAGATCGCCCCCACCGCGTCGGACTGGTCGAAGCCGTCGACGACGGCCAGGCTCAGCCAGTCGTTGCCGGCGCCCTCGGTGAGCGCGGCGGCGAGGACCACCAGGCCGATGAGCAGCGTGCGCGGCTCGAGCCACGCGGCGAACACCGACCGCGGCGCGTGGGCGGCGTGCTCGCCGTCGCCGGCGGGCGCGTGCTGCCCCGCCGGCAGGAACGACCGCACGGCGACCAGGACCGCGATCGACGACAGCAGCACCGCGACCGGCACGTGCACCTGGACCGGGACGTGCGCGGCGGCCACCACGGCGGCGATCCCGGCGGCGACCACGGTGCCCAGCGAGAACCCCGCGTGATAGCGCGGCATGACGGTCTTCCCGAGCTTCTGCTCGACGATCGCACCCTCGAGGTTCATCGCCGCGTCCCAGACGCCGGTGCCGACGCCGAACACGACCAGGCCCGCGGCGGTCACGACCACCTCGCCCAGCGCCGCCCCGAACGTCGCGATGGTCAGGCCCGCGGCGTTGAGCAGGGCGAACCCGGCGACCGCCTTGACCGCGCCGATCCGGGTGACGACGAGCCCCGAGAGCGGCAGCGCCACGAGCGAGCCGCAGGACCCGACGAGCAGCAGCAGGCCCATCTGCGCCTCGGACAGCCCGAGCGCGTCCCGGACCGCGGGCAGCCGCGCCGCCCAGCTCGAGAAGTTGAACCCGGACAGGGCGAAGACCACGAACACGGCCACCGAGGCGGTGCGGACGGCGGGCGGGGCGGCCGGGGCGGGGTGCGTCATCGCGGGGCTCCACGGGGTCGTGCGGGTCGGGGTCGGATCGGGGCGCGGCGGCCCCGGGGTCGGGGTCAGGCCGGGCGGGCCGGCTCCGGCACGTGGTCGCCGGAGGGCTCGCGTCGGACGCTACCGGAGGGCACGCACACGGCGTCCTCCCCCGGTGCGTGCGACGCGGGGACCGCGACCGGCTCGGCGGTGGCGACCACGGGGGCACCGGGGTCGTCGGCGGGGGCGGTCGGCGCGGCCCCGGCGAGACCGTCGGGGCGGCGCACCGTCCGGGCCAGCAGCACCGACGCGACCATCGCGGCGGTGATGAGCAGCAGCGCGTGCCGGGTGCCCATGAGCTCGGCGGCGAGGCCCAGCAGCGGCGGGGCCGCGAGCGAGGCCGTCGAGGAGAACGACGAGATGACGGCCACCCGGCTCGCCGCGCGCAGCGGGTCGTCGGACGCGGCGGCGATGCCCAGCGGGACGGTGAGCGCGGCGCCGCAGCCCCACGCGACGATCCCGATCGCGGCCAGCGGCAGCGACGGCGCGAAGCCGAACAGCAGCAGGCCGCCGAACGACACCAGGCCCGAGGTGCGCAGCACGGTGACGCGGCCGTACCGGTCGATCAGCTTCGTGCCGAGCAGCCGGACCAGCGTCATCGCGCCGACGAACACGCCGAACATCGCGGCACCCACGGCCTCGACCTGGTCGAAGCCGTCGACGACCGCGATCGCCAGCCAGTCGTTGGCGGCGCCCTCGGAGAGCGCGGCGGACATGATGACCACGCCGATCAGCAGCGTGCGGGGCTCGCGCCAGGCGCCGAGCGCGGAGCCGGGCCGGGCGACGCGGCGGACCCGGGCGGCGCGCAGCCGGCCGGCGAGGCCCGCCTCGCGCGGGGTGCGGCCCTCCGCGCGGGCGTCGCGGGCCGTCGCGAGGGCGGCCCGGTCCGGCGGCAGCGACTCGATGACCGCGCCGGGCACCGACAGCAGCCGCCAGACGGTGCCGACGACGGCGGTGGCGACGAACTGCGCGAGCAGCGGCACGTCCGCCGCGGCGCACAGCGCGCCGATGCCGGAGCCGAGCACCGAGCCGATCGAGAACGCGGCGTGGAACTGCGGCAGCACCGTGCGTCCCATGCGCCGCTCGACGGCCGCGGTCTCGACGTTCAGCGGCACGTTGCCGATGGCGAAGCCGACGCCCGACAGGAAGATGCCGACCGTCAGCACCGGCACCGAGCCGATGGTGGGCCCGACGCCGATCAGCATGTACGCGGCGGCGAACGCCACCATCGACACGTAGAGGACGGCGCGGCCGCCGAACCGGTTCACCAGGACGCCGGCGACGGACACGGTGGCCAGGGAGCCGATCGAGCCGGCGATGAGCAGGCCGCCCAGCTCCGCGGTGCCCAGGTCGAGGGCCGCCCGGACGGCGGGCAGCCGGGCGAGCCAGCCGGACAGCATGAGGCCGCTCAGCGCGAACAGGCCCATGAGCAGCCACCGGGCACGGTGCACCGCGGGGTCCACGGGCAGCCGCGGGGTCGACGACGTCGCCCGGCCGGACCGGACCGGCCGGCGGCCGCCGGTCACGGGGGCCTCAGGGCGGGGTCGGCGGTTGGCCGGGCGGAGGGGGGCGCGCCCGGTGCGGGCCCGCTGCTGGCTCACGGCAGCTCCAGATCGGTGCAAGGGGGTGGTCAAGACGAGGTCCCGGCCGGGTCGAGGCCCGGTTCGAATCGATTCGATCCGGGCGCCGGAGCGAGCGGTCGAATCGATTCGGGGGAGGTCACCAGTGTGCGGGTACGCTGGCGGCGGCGTCAACGACTCTCGGGGACGGTGACGCCTCTCACCCCCGAGCCCCGGACCCGGAGGCGCCGCGGTGTCCCAGCGACCCACCCTGGCCGACGTGGCCTCCGCCGCCGGGGTGTCGGTCTCGACCGCGTCGCTGGCCTTCTCCGGCGCCGGCCCCATCGCCGAGGCCACCAAGCAGCGCGTGCTCGACGCCGCCGCGGACCTCGACTACGCCGGCCCGAACCCGCTCGGGCGCCAGCTGCGCAGCGGGCGGTCCGGCATCGTCGGCGTGGTCGTCGGCGACGCCCTGCGGCGGTCGTTCCGCGAGCCGGTGTCGGTGCAGCTGCTCGACGGACTGGTCGACACCATCAGCCCGCTCGGCCTGGGGGTGCTCCTGGTGCCCGGGTCGCTCGAGCCCGGCGCCCCGGCCGTCGACCCGCTCGTCGAGTCCGCCGCGATGGACGTCGCGGTGCTCATCTGGGGCGGGACGCTGGACGACCCGACCCTGCAGGCGCTGCAGCGGCGCGGCATCCCGCTGGTCGTCGTCGAGGGGCAGGATCTGCCCGGCATCGTGACGGTGGGCATCGAGGACCGGGCCGGCGTCGCCGACATCGCCCGGCACCTCGTCGGCCTGGGCCACGAGCGGATCGCGACGGTGACGCTGCCGTTCGGGCCGGACCGGCGCAGCGGGCTCGCCGACGCGGAGCGGCTCGGGCAGATCACCTGGTCCATCGCGCGGCGCCGGCTGGACGGGCTCGCCGACGCGGGCGTCACGCCGGTCGCGGTGTACGAGACGCCGGCCTCGCTGGTCGAGCACGGGCACGCCGCCGCGCAGGCGCTGCTCGCCGGCCCGGCGTCGACCCGGCCGACGGCCGTCGTCGCGCAGTCCGACCTGCTGGCCTCGGGCGTCGTCCTCGGCGCGCGCGAGCTCGGGCTGCGGGTGCCGGAGGACGTGTCGGTCGCCGGGTTCGACGGGCTGGACCTGCCGTGGCTCGCGCCGGACGTGCTCACGACCGTCACGCAGCCGATCACGGAGAAGGGCGCGGTGGTCGGCCGGGCGATCGAGGCGCTCCTGGCGGGCGGGACCCCGGCGGATGAGGTCCTCCCGGTCGAGCTCCGCCTCGGCACGACGACGGGGCCGGCGCCGACGGCCTGAGGCGCGGCGGGCGCCGACTCCCACCCGGGCACAGCCCCGTCCCCACCCGATCCTCGCGCGACCACCGCACGCATCGGGGGACGGCGCGAGAATCGGGAGGGGACCACGCGGGGTCCGGCACAGCGCGCGGATGCACCCGGCCCGAGGGCGGGTCAGGAGAGGCGGACGAGCGCCTGGCACTTGGCCAGGACGCGCGCACCCGCGGCGGTGGCCGTGAGGTCGATCCGCGCGGTGCGGGTGTCGGCGTCGAGCGCGCCGACGACGGCCACGACCTCGACGGCCGCGACCCCCGGGTCCGGCACCGGCACGGGCCGGGCGAACCGGGTCTGGTAGTCGACGACCGCACCGGGGTCGCCGGCCCAGTCGGAGACGACGCCGACGGCAGCGCCCATCGTCCACATGCCGTGCGCGATGACGCCGGGCAGCCCGACCTCGGTCGCGAACCGCTCGTTCCAGTGGATCGGGTTGAAGTCGCCGGACGCGCCGGCGTACCGCACCAGCCGGGACCGGTCGACGGCGAGCTCGCGGCGGCCGACCTCCTGGCCGACGGCCAGCTCCTCGAACGCGGGGGCCATCAGGCGTCCTCTCCGCGGACCGCGAGCGTGGACGTCACGGTGGCGACGGGCTCGCCGCCCTCCGCGTGGATCACGGCGCGGGTCGTCACCATCGACAGACCGGCGCGCTCGGTGACCGCGTCCACGTGCAGCACGGTGACCAGGCGGTCACCGGCGTGGATCGGGCGGTGGTGGATGAACCGCTCGTCGGCGTGCACGACGCGGCTGAAGTCGATGCCCGCCTCGGGGTCCTCGATCAGCTGCGCCTCGGCGCGCTGCGCCACGACGACGGCGAACGTCGGCGGCGCGATCACGTCGGGGTACCCGAGTGCTCGCGCCGCTTCGACGTCGGTGTGGGCCGGGTGCGTCGCCCCGACCGCCTCCGCGAACGCGCGGAGATGCTCGCGGCCGACCTCGTACGCCTCGTTCGGCGGGTACTCGCGTCCCGCGTACTCGGGGTTGACGGCCACGATCAGCGTCGCTGGAAGGTCAGCGGGTCTCGCGGTGCAGCGTGTGACGGCCGTCGCGCGGGCAGAACTTCTTCATCTCGAGCCGGTCGGGGTCGTTCCGACGGTTCTTCTTCGTGATGTAGTTCCGCTCCTTGCACTCCGTGCAGGCGAGCGTGATCTTCGGACGGACGTCCGCGCTCTTGCTGGCCATGGTCTTGCCACCTCTCGCGCCCGAAGCGCTTGGATCTTCGTCGTCGGGCGCCGGCGGACGCCCCACTGGATTCAGTGCTGGTAGCGGGGGCGGGGTTCGAACCCGCGACCTCACGATTATGAGTCGTGCGCTCTCACCAACTGAGCTACCCCGCCTCGGGTGCGCACACCTGCCAGACGATCCTGGCCTGCGACACACCACAGAGCCCCGAACGGGATTCGAACCCGTGACCTCTTCCTTACCAAGGAAGTGCTCTACCACTGAGCTATCGGGGCAGCGCGGACCAGGCTACACGGTGCTCCTGGCCGGTGCGAAATCGGGTCCCGCCCCCGCGTGATCGCGCAGGTCGGGGACCGCTTCCGTGCCGGCCCGGAGCAGGTCGAGCCCGGTCCGTGCGTGGCGACGGGGCGCCCTCCGTGAGGAGGACGCCCCGTCGTCCGTGCGTGGCGGGTGAGGGATTCGAACCCCCGTAGGCGATGCCAGCTGATTTACAGTCAGCCCCCTTTGGCCACTCGGGTAACCCGCCAGGGTGCGCGCCTCGGTGACTGCGTCTCCGGGGTGCGGATGGAAGGATAGCAAGGGTTCGGGCCGGTTCCGAAACCGGCCCGTCGTCGGCACAGCAGCACCGGAGCACCACAGGTCAGGAGGAGTCATGGCGAGCGAGTCGTCGTTCGACGTCGTTAGCAAGGTCGACCGCCAGGAGGTCGACAACGCGCTGAACCAGGCCGTCAAGGAGATCGCGCAGCGGTACGACTTCAAGGGCGTCGGCGCCTCGATCGCGTGGAGCGGCGAGAAGATCCTCATGGTCGCGAACTCCGAGGAGCGCGTGCGCGCCGTCCTCGACGTGTTCCAGACCAAGCTGATCAAGCGCAACATCTCGCTCAAGGCGCTCGACACCGGCGACGGCGACCCCAAGCCGTCCGGCAAGGAGTACCGCCTCGAGGCCTCGATCAAGGAGGGCCTGTCCTCCGAGATCGCCAAGAAGGTGACCAAGCTCATCCGCGACGAGGGCCCCAAGGGCGTCAAGACGCAGATCCAGGGCGACGAGGTCCGGGTCTCCGCGAAGGCCCGCGACGACCTGCAGGCCGTCATCGCGCTCCTCAAGGGCGCCGACGACATCGACGCGGCGCTGCAGTTCATCAACTACCGCTGACGCGGGCGCCGCTCCGGCGTCGAGATCGCGGGAGGCGTGGGGTTCCGGGTGCCGGAACCCCACGCCTTCTGCCGTCTCGGCGGGGGTGGGCCCGCGGTCGTCCACAGGCGGCGCAGGTGGGCCTGTTGCGGGGCCCTGACCTCTGCTTCGATCGGGTGGCATGACGGCAGGGGGAGATCCGGAGGCGATCCGGCAGCACGCCAGACGGCTGCGCGCGACCGCGGACGACGTGGCCCGTACCGGTGACCGCGTGCGGGCCGGCGCGGGCGTCGAGTGGGTCGGTGTCGCGGCCGACCGGTACCGCGAGCGCCTCGCCGAGCACGCGCGGCGCGTGACGACCGCGCGGGACGAGCTGCTCGGCACCGCGGGCGCGCTCGACCGGCTCGCCGACGAGCTCGAGGCGCGGCAGGCGGCGATCCGGCGGGCGATGCGGTTCGTCGAGGACCGGCTCGACGACGCCCGGCGCACGGTCGGCCGGCTCGCCGGCGTGGCGGACGACGTGCTCACGGTCGCCGAGCAGGCGGCGCGCCGGGCCGCGCACGGCGTGCTCGGCACGGTCGCCGGCGGTCTGCCTTCCCCCGGCTCCCCCGACTGGTCGGGGATCGCAGACCGCATCGGGCGGATCGGGTGACCGCCGCGCTCGCGCCGCTCGACGGCGCGCTGCGGGCTCGCCTGGGCGAGCGGGACTGGGCTGTCGCGAGCGCCGGCGTCCCCGGCCTGCCCGGGTGGGCCGGGGTGCTGCCGGTCGACCGGGACGGATCGCCCGTCGCACCGCCGCCTCCGCCGGCCGGCGACGCCGCGGCACCCGAGGGGGTGGACCCGGTGCTCCGCGCGGCGGTCGAGGGTGGCGCGGCCGCGCTGGTCGCCGTCGAGGTGGCCGCCGCCGCGGGCGAGCGGGCGCTGCTGGCCGTGCTCTGGTCCGACGCCCAGGCCGGCTCGGGCGTGGCGCGCGGCGTCGACGTCGTGCCCGGCGCCGGCCTCGGCGGGACCACGCCGCGTCCCGGGGTGGAGGTCAGCGCCTTCCCGGTGTCCCGACTCGTGGACGAGGTGCTGCGGCACGTCCCCGACGCCCCGGTCCGCGTGGCGGCCGCCCCGGCGACCGTCCCGGAGGAGCTGACGATCGCACTCGCCCAGGCGATCCGCACCGGCGACGGCGCCACCGTCGACGCGCTGTGCGCCGAGCTCGGCACCGACGGGCCGCCGGCCGCGGTCGAGGCGGCCGTGCGCGGCACCGACGGCAGCCTCGTGGTGTCGGTCGCGAGCCGCGGCCGCACGGACGTCTCGACGCTGAGCGTGCTCCGGACCGACGCCGGCTGGGTCGAGCTCACCCGCACCGCCGACGGCCAGGTCGTGCACACCCCGCGCAGCCGCGAGGACGTGCGGGCCGCGCTGCTGCACGACCTGACCGGCCGGTTCACGACCGCGACGGCGACGGAGGACGACGCGTGAGCATCAGCGTGAGCGGCGGCGCGGGCGGGATGGGGGCGCGCCTGCAGGACCTGCGCTCCGAGGCCGGGCTGCTCGACGCCGCGGGCGACGACGTCCGGCGGTGGAGCGGGTCCGTCGCGGCCGTCGCGGTGCACCCGGACGTCACCGTCGCGACCCTGCTGTGCCCCGGGGAGGTCGCCGCGGTCGCCGGCTCGGTCGCCGCCGCGACGATCGGCGCGAACGGGCTGCTCGTGGTGAGCACCCGGCTCGAGGGCACCGCGGTGGTGCTGCGGGCGTCGGCGACGACGTACGAGCTCGTCGACGCCACGCAGCAGCGGGTGCTGGAGGCGCTGCAGAACGCCGCGGGGTTCACGCTCGGCGCGGCGCTGCCGTTCCTCGCGATCGGCGGCGGCGTCGTGCTGCTGGGCGGAGCGGGGGCGGTGCTCGCGAGGCCGGCCGGCTGGCCCGCGCTCGTGATCCTCGCCCGGGACGTCGACCCGGCCGCGCTGGGTCGGGCCGGGATGGACGGGCTCTACGACAACCCCTGGCTCCTGGAGTCGCTCACCCGCATGGCGCCGAGCCTGGTCCAGGGGACGACGTGGAGCCTCGGCACGCTGCTCGGCGGACCCGCCGGAGGGCTCGCGCTGCCGTTCGCGCTGTCGGGTGGCGCGTGGCCGACCGGGACGTACGAGGACGCGGTCGGCGGCCTGGTGAACGCCGGCGGGCTGTTCGGGGTGTTCCAGGACGTGGGCGCGGTCGGGGTCGACGAGGTCGACGGCGACTGGGCCGGCAACGAGCCGCGCTCCGTCGCGGACATCTTCCGCGAGCAGTACCGGCTCGGGCAGGACGAGGGGCAGGTGCAGATCGTGCGCGTCGCGCAGCCCGGCGGATCGTCCGCGTGGATCGTCCAGATCCCCGGCACCCAGGAGTGGGGTGCGCAGCGCGGGGACAACCCGGTCGACCTCACCACGAACGTCCGGCTCATGGCCGGGCAGAGCACGCACATGCAGGCCCAGGTCCAGGAGGCGATGCGGAGGGCCGGCGTCGGCCCCGGCGAGCCGGTCATGCTCACCGGCCACAGCCAGGGCGGGATCACCGCCGCCGCCCTCGCCTCGGACCCGGCGTTCCGCTCCGAGTTCGACGTCCGAAGCGTCGTCACCGGCGGTTCGCCGATCGCGCGGTTCGACATCCCGAGCTCCGTCTCGGTCCTGTCGCTCGAGCACGACCAGGACGCCGTCCCGATGCTCGAGGGCCGCGAGAACCCCGACCGCGCGAACTGGGTCACGGTCGAGCGCTCGCTCCCGCGTTCCGACTTCACCGTGCAGGATCCGCTGTCGGACCGACCCGCCCAGACGACGGTCCAGCCGGGAGTCGGTCCCGCGCACGGCACGGACGTGTACTCGGACACAGGGCGGGCCGTCGACGCCTCGACTCATCCGAGCCTGCAGCGCTGGAGGGACCTGCAGTCGCCGTTCTTCGCAGGTCAGGCCGAGGTCACCCGCTGGGACGTGACTCGATGACCCGAGACCGGCTGATCGCGGCGTCGACCGCCGTGGCCGCAGCGCTGGCACTCTCGGGATGCGTCACCACGGCCTCCGGCGGTGACACGGGCGGCGTCCCGGACGAGGAGATCGCTCAAGCCATCGCGGACCTGGACGGCGTCGAGGCGACGGACGTCGAGTTCGATGACTCGTTCGGCTACGGCTCCCGGTACAGCGGGGTCATTGAGGTCTCCGCGAGCGCCGATGCCGGGTGCGTCCTGGTCCGATCGCTCGGGCTGCTCAAGCAGGGCCGACCGGGTGTCGCGCTCTCGAGCGTCGAGGTCCACCACGGTGACACGACGCTGACCATCAACGACCTCACGTCCGATCAGCTCCAGGCGTTGAACGCGACGACGGCTCCCGCCGACGGCACGCTGCAGGTCCCCGTGTGCTGAGCGCCGCGGGTGCGGGCGCCGCTCAGTACCGCTCCACCCCGCCGTACCCCGCCATGCGCTCCAGCCGCTGGATCCGGTCCGCCATCGGCGGGTGCGTCGCGAACATCCGCCCGATCCCCGCGCCCTTGAACGGGTTCGCGATCATCAGGTGCGACACGTCCACGAGGTCCCGCTCCTGCGGCAGCGGGCGCGCCGCGGTGCCCTGCTCGAGCTTGCGCAGCGCGGAGGCCAGCGCGAGCGGGTCCCCGGTGAGGGCGGCGCCGTCCTCGTCGGCGTCGTACTCCCGGGTCCGGCTGATGGCGAGCTGGATGAGCGTCGCGGCGAGCGGGGCGAGGAACACCATGAGCAGCGCGGCGATGGGGTTGCCGCCGCGGTCGCGGTCGTTGCCGCCACCGAAGAACAGCGCGAACTGCGCGACCGACGTGATGACGCCGGCCACCGCCGCCGCGATCGACGACGTGAGGATGTCCCGGTTGTACACGTGCATGAGCTCGTGGCCGAGCACGCCGCGGAGCTCCCGCTCGTCGAGGATCTGCAGGATCCCCTCGGTGCAGCAGACGGCGGCGTTGCGCGGGTTGCGGCCGGTGGCGAACGCGTTGGGCGCGGCGGTCGGCGACACGTACAGCCGCGGCATGGGCTGGCGCGCGGCGGTCGAGAGCTCGCGGACGATCCGGTACATGGCGGGCTGCTCGATCTCCGACACCGGCCGCGCGTGCATGGCGCGGATCGCGATCTTGTCGGAGTTCCAGTAGGAGTACGCGGTCATCGCGAGCCCGGCCAGCGCGAACAGGAAGATGTACCGCCCGTTCGCCACGAACGCGCCGATGCCGAGCAGCACGGCCCACAGCACGCCGAACAGCAGCGCCGTCTTCAGGCCGTTGTAGTGCCGGTGACCCATGTGCGTCCTTCCTCCCTCGCGGCCGACAACTCGTCCCGCGCTCCAGACAACGCTGCAGGCCGTCCGGCAGTTCCCCTACCCTGACCCCGCACATCCCGCCGTCCCCCGAGGAGACACCGTGCGTACCGTCCGCTTCCTTGCCCTGGCCGCTGCGAGCGCGCTGGCGCTCGCGGCCTGTGCGCCCGTCGACGAGGGGAGTGACGCGCCCGCGTCGACGTCCGCCGCGGCCGACGGCGCGCTCGACACCCTGACCGACGGCGTGCTGACCATCGGCACCTCCGACCCGGCCTACGAGCCGTGGGTCGTCGGCAACGACCCGAGCAGCGGCGAGGGCTTCGAGGCCGCGGTGGCCTACGCGGTCGCGCAGCAGCTCGGCTACGACGCCGACCAGGTCGAGTGGGTCCCGGTCACGTTCGACCAGATCATCGCCCCGGGTGCCAAGTCGTTCGACTTCGCGATCAACCAGGTGTCGATCAGCCCGGAGCGCGCGGAGAACCTCGACTTCTCGTCGTCGTACTACGACACCGCGCAGGCCGTCGTGACGCTGGAGGGCTCGTCCGTCGCGGGCGCGACCTCGCTGGCCGAGCTGAAGGACGCGAAGCTCGGCGCGATGGTCGGCACGACAAGCCTCACGGTCGCGCAGGACGCGATCGACCCGAGCACCGACATCCAGGTGTTCAACGACAACGACCAGGTGAAGCAGGCGCTGCAGGCCGGCCTGGTGGACGCGATCGTCGTCGACCTGCCGACCGCGCTCTACATCACCGCGGCCGAGCTCGAGGGCGGTGTCCTCGTCGGCCAGCTGCCCGCGGACGACGCGGCCGGCGCCGACCAGCTCGGCCTGGTCCTCGACAAGGGCTCGTCGCTCACCGAGCCGGTGACCGAGGCGGTCGACACCCTGCGCGAGGACGGCACGCTCGCCGACCTCGAGTCGCAGTGGCTCACCGACGCGGCCGGCGCGCCGGTCCTGCAGTAGTGCCTGCGGGACCCGCGGACCCCGCGATGCCGCCGGACGGCACCCGCCCCGCGTGGGTGCCGTCCGACCGGCAGCGCGAGCGCGACGCCTACCGGCGCGGGCAGACCCGCCGCTCGACGGTGGTCGCCCTGGTCAGCACCGTCCTGGTGGCGGCCGTCGCCGTGCTCGGGCTGGTGAGCTCGCCGGGGTGGCCGCGGGTCAAGCAGTCGTTCCTGGACCCCGAGGTCGCCTGGGCGTCGCTGCCGAAGGTGCTCGAGGGCCTGTGGCTGAACGTCCGCGTGATGGCCGTGTGCGCGGTGATCATCGTCGTCGTGGCGATGCTGCTGGCGCTCGCGCGGACGCTGCGGGGGCCGGCGTTCTTCCCGCTGCGCGCGCTCGCCACCGGGTACGTCGACGTGTTCCGCGGCCTGCCGCTCATCCTCGTGCTGCTGCTCGTCGGGTTCGGCCTGCCGGGCCTGCGCCTGCAGGGCATCCCGACGTCGGCGGTGGTGCTCGGCGGGCTGGCGCTGGTGCTGACGTACTCGGCGTACGTGGCCGAGGTGTTCCGCGCGGGCATCGAGTCGGTGCACCCGTCGCAGGTCGCCTCGGCGCGGTCGCTCGGCCTGACCCGCGGGCAGACCCTCCGGCACGTCGTGCTGCCCCAGGCCGTGCGCCGGGTGGTCCCGCCGCTGCTGAACGACCTGGTGTCGCTGTCGAAGGACTCGGGCCTGATCTCGATCCTCGGCGCCGTGGACGCGGTGCGCGCCGCGCAGATCCAGACGGCGACCTACGCCAACTTCACGCCGTACGTCGTGGCGGGCGTGCTGTTCGTGCTGCTGACCATCCCGTTGACCCGGTTCACGGACGCGCTCGCGAAGCGCGGCGGCTGGCTGGGGTCGCAGAGCGGCCTCGCGGGCGCGGGAGCCATGCGATGACCGGGCCGGCCACCCCGGACGTCGTCCCCGCCGGGTCCCCGCTGCTGCGCGTCGACCGGGTCCGCAAGGCCTTCGGCGACCACGTCGTCCTCGACGACCTGTCCCTCGACGTCGCCGAGCACAAGGTCGTCGTGCTGATCGGCGCCTCCGGCTCCGGGAAGTCGACGCTGCTGCGCTGCGTGAACCTGCTGGAGGAGGTCGACGACGGCGTCATCGAGGTCGCCGGCCAGGAGGTGACGGACCCCCGGGTCGACGCGAACGCGGTCCGCGCGCGGATCGGCATGGTGTTCCAGGCGTACAACCTGTTCCCGCACCTGCGGGTCCTCGACAACGTGACGCTGGCGCCGAGGCTGGTGCACAAGGTCGGCAAGAAGGAGGCCCGGGAGCGCGCCGCGGCGATGCTGGAGCGGGTCGGGCTCGGCGCGAAGGCGCAGGCGTTCCCCGACGAGCTCTCCGGCGGTCAGCAGCAGCGCGTGGCGATCGCGCGGGCGCTGGTGACCCAGCCGGCCCTCATGCTGCTCGACGAGGTGACGAGCGCGCTCGACCCGGAGCTGGTCGGCGAGGTGCTGGACCTCCTCGGTGAGCTGAAGGACGAAGGCACGACCATGGTCGTCGCCACGCACGAGATGGCGTTCGCCCGGCACGTCGCCGACGAGGTCTGCTTCCTGCACCAGGGCCGGATCCTCGAGCGCGGCCCGGCGGAGCAGGTGCTGGGCGCCCCGCGCGAGCCCCGGACCCAGGAGTTCCTCCGCCGCTTCACGGGCTGACCCGGGGCCCGGGCCGCCGCGGCCGACACTGGAGACGAGTGGAGCGTTGTGCCCGACACGCGCGGCGTGTCCCGGCAGAACGCTCCACTCGAGCCCACTCAGCGGCCGTCAGGCCTCGCCGGCCGCCTCGGCCAGCGCGATCCGGACCATGTCCTCGCGCGGCACGACCTTGACCCGCTCGCGCCCGTGGGGCTCACCGAGCGCCCGCTCGTACGCGTCGAGCAGCTCCCACCCGGCCCAGTGGATCGGGCGGGCGCCGCGCGCGGTGAGGAAGTCGACGACCGCCTGGGGCTCCGGCTCGGTGGCGGACAGGAACGGGTTGCCCTCCGCCGTGACGTCGCCGGCGTCCTCGACCAGGTGCCGGATGGTCTCGCTGGCGTCGGACTTGGTGTGCCCGATGAGGCCGACCGGGCCGCGCTTGATCCAGCCCGTGGTGTAGACGCCGGGGACGGGCTCGCCATCGACGTCCACGACCCGGCCCTCGCGGTTGGCGATGACGCCCTTGGCCTCGTCGAACGGCACGTCCACCAGCGGCGAGCCGAAGTAGCCGACCGCGCGGTACACGGCCTGGACCGGCCAGTCGTGCGTGGCCCCCGTGCCCGCGACCGAGCCGTCGCCGGCCAGGGCGGTGCGCTCGGTCCGCAGCCCGACGACCTTGCCGTCCTCGCCCAGCACCTCGACCGGCTTGTGCAGGAAGTGCAGGTGGATGCGGCGGCTCGCCGTCAGCTCCTCCGGCTCCTTCAGCGTCCAGTCGGTGAGCGTCTTGACGACCTGCTTGGTCTGGTTCGACGAGTGGATGGCGGCCATCGAGCCCTCGTCGAAGTCGAAGTCCTCCGGGTACACGACGACGTCGACGTCCGGGACGTGACCGAGCTCGCGCAGCTCCAGCGGGGAGAACTTGGCCTGGGCCGGGCCGCGGCGCGCGAACACGTGCACGTCCGTCACCGGGCTGGCCTTGAGGCCGTCGTAGACGTTCTGCGGGACCTCGGTCGGCAGCAGGTCGTCGGCGTGCTTCGCGAGGATCCGGGCGACGTCGAGCGCCACGTTGCCGGCGCCGAGCACCGCGACGTGCTGCGCGGTGAGCGGCCAGGTGCGCGGCACGTCGGGGTGGCCGTCGTACCAGGACACGAAGTCGGCGGCGCCGTACGACCCGTCCAGCTCGATGCCGGGGATCGGCAGGTCGGCGTCCTTGATGGCGCCGGTCGCGAAGATGACGGCGTCGTAGTGCCGGCGCAGGTCCTCCAGCTTGAGGTCCACCCCGTAGTCGACGTTGCAGATCAGCCGGATGTCACCGCGCTCCAGCACCTTGTGCAGGGCGACGATGATCTGCTTGATCCGCGGGTGGTCGGGGGCGACGCCGTAGCGCACCAGGCCGAACGGCGCGGGCAGCCGCTCGATGAGGTCGATGGAGACGTCCAGGCCCGAGCGGCTCAGGATGTCCGAGGCGTAGATGCCGGCGGGGCCGGCGCCGACGACGGCCACGCGGACAGGGCGGTTCGAGGTCACGCAGGTGCCTTCCTTCATGGGGTCCGCCGACCAGTGTAGGACGACCTAACCTCTGCCGATCTGCCCCGACTTCCCGCCGTTCTGCCCGCGGGGGCGTGGACGGCGCCCGGGCGCGTGGGTGGGCGGCGCTAGCGTCGGGTCGTGAGCACGCCCTCCCCGTCCGCCCCCGCCGGCCCGACCACGACCGCCGCGGCCCCCGCGACCACCGGCGCCCTGGACCCCCGCGGCCTCGTCGCCGGCGTCGGCGCGTACCTGCTGTGGGGCGTCCTGCCGCTGTACTTCGAGCTGCTGAAGCCGACGGGCGCCGTCGAGGTCGTCGCCCACCGCGTGCTCTGGTCCCTGATCTTCTGCGCCGTCGTGCTGTCGGCCACCCGCACCTGGCGCGCGCTCGGCGTCGTGCTCCGTTCGCGCCGGACGATGGCGCTGGTCGCGGCCGCGAGCGTGCTGCTGGCCGTGAACTGGCTGACGTTCGTGTTCGCCGCGCTCGGCGGGCACGTGGTCGACGCCGCGCTCGGCTACTTCATCAACCCGCTGGTCACCGTGCTGCTCGCGGTCGTCGTGCTGCGTGAGCGCCTGCGGCGGACGCAGTGGGTGGCGCTCGGGTTCGGCGTGGCCGCGGTCGTCGTCATCACGGTCGGGCTCGGGCGGCTGCCGTGGGTGGCGCTCACGCTCGCCGGGTCGTTCGGCGTCTACGGCCTGCTGAAGAACCGCGTCGGCCGCAGCGTCGCCGCCGCGCCCGGGCTCGCCGCGGAGACGCTGGTGCTCGCGCCGGTGTCCGCCGGGTACCTGATCTGGCTCGGGGCGTCCGGCGGGTCGACCTTCGCCGCCACCGGGGTGTGGCACGCGCTCGCGCTGGCCGGGACGGGCATCGCGACGGCGCTGCCGCTGCTGCTGTTCGGGGAGTCGGCGCGCCGGCTGCCGCTGAGCGTCGTCGGCAGCCTGCAGTACCTCGCGCCGGTGCTGCAGCTGATCATCGGCGTGCTGGTGCTGCACGAGACGATGCCGCCGGCACGGTGGTGGGGCTTCGGGCTCGTGTGGGTGGCGCTCGTGCTGCTCACCGTCGACGGGGTGCGGACCCAGCGCGCGCAGCGCCTGCGTGCGGCGGCCGCGGCACCCGCGCCCGCAGCCGCGTCCTGACGCGGCCGGCCCGCGCGACGACCGTCAGCTCCTCCGGCGCCGTCCCGCCACCCGCGCCCCCAGCGCCGCGAGCAGCACCACGGCGGTCCCGCCGATCCCCCACCACACGGCTCCGGCGCGCGCGCCCGCCAGCGGGTCCTCCCGCGGCGACACGTCGACGGTCCGCACGTCGGCCGCCTGCGCGTCGGGGCGCCCGTGCACCGGGCTGACCGGCCCGGGCGCCGTGCCGTCGTCGACGAACGCCAGGGCCGCGTCCGGCCGCACGACGCCCCAGCCGACCAGGTCGTCCCGCTCGGCCGGCTGCGCGCGGGCCGCGGTGACCTCGAGCCGGTAGGCCCACTGCGCGGGCGTCTCCTCGGGGTACCGCTCGGCGAGCAGCGCCGCGGCGGCGCTGACGTAGGCGGTGGCGAAGCTGGTGGAGGTGCCCTCGCCGGACAGCATGCAGTCGCCGGCCGCGTGGAAGGTCGTGAGCACGTTGGTGCCGGGCGCGGCGACGTCGACGTGCTCGCCGTGGATCGCGTCGCCCGCGGGCCGGTCGTCGACGTCGACGGCCGTCACCGACAGCACGCCGTCGTACGCGGCCGGGTACCGCGGGCCGTCGGTCTCGTCGCTGCTGGTGTTCCGGTTGCCGGCGCTGGCGACCACCAGCGACCCGGCCGCGGTCGCCCGCCGGACGGCGTCGGCCAGCGCCGGGGTGTCGTTCGGCGTGCTCATCGAGACGTTGACGACCCGGGCCCCCGCGGCGACGGCGGCGTCGATGCCCGCGGCCATCCGGCCGGCGTCGGGGGCGACGCCCTGCTCGCGGGCCTGGTCGTCGTCTGCGTAGTAGACCCGCACCGGCAGGATCGTGGCGGCGGGCGCGAGGCCGACGACGCCCGAGTCGAGGTCCGGCAGCGCCCGGGCCGCGATCTGGCCCGCGACCGCCGTGCCGTGGCCGGCGGTGTCCGTGCGCCCGGCCGGGTCGCCCGCCGCGCCGACCAGGTCGACCCCGGGGACCACGGCGTCGGTCAGGTGGGCGTTGCCCGGGTCCACGCCGGAGTCGACGACGGCGACCAGGACGCCGTCGCCGGTGGCGGACTGCCAGGCGCGCTCGGCGGCCAGGCGGGCCAGGGCGGGCGGGGCCTCGGCGACGTACTGGGTCTTCTCCTGGGTGCACTGCGTGGTCGTGGCGGCGGGCAGCCGCGCGGGCGTCGGGGCCGCAGCGAGCGCGGCGCCGACACCGGGGCCGGTCAGCAGGAGCGCGGCGGCCAGGCCGGCGAGGACCGGCCGCCCGCCCCGCGCGGGTCGGGGCGTCACGGCGCCTCGGTGCTCGCGCCCGTCGAGCCCGTCGTCGCGCCGAGGCCTGACGCCGCGGTGCCGCCCGAGACCTCGGTCGCGGCCGCCTCGACGGTCAGGTCCGGCCCGGCGGGCAGCAGGTCGGCCCACGCCGGGGGCACCCGGGTCACGTCGTCCGGCGCGTAGCCGAGCCGGGCCAGCACCTCGTCGCCCGCGTCCGGCACGGGGTACGCGCGGCCCGAGCCGTCCACCAGCCGCACGGTCGCGGCCGCACCGTCGGTCGTCTGCGCGCGCACCAGGGCGCCCGACCCCGGGGCCACCCGCACCCCCGCGGCGACCTCGGCCCCGTCGCGCACGACCAGGTCGACCCGCTCGGCGTCGCCGGTGGTGAGCACGACGCAGGCGGTCGACCCGGCGGCCGGCAGGGTCGGCACCACGGCCGGCAGGTCCGCAGGCGCCACCGGCGTCGCCGAGGTCCGCACGGCGGCGATCTCCGCGGCGGTGACCTCGAGCGGCTGCGCGGCGAGCTCGCCGGCGCCGAGCAGGTACAGCGGGTACGCGAGGTCGGACAGCGGCGCGAGCTCGCCCCGCGCGTCGACGACGTACCGCCGCGCGCCGTCGCCGACCCCGGTGACCTCGACCAGCGTGCCGACCCGGGTGTCGATCGGCAGCCCGCCCTCGGGCAGCGCCGCGTCCCCCGCGCCGTCGACCGTGAGCGGCGCGAGGTCCGAGCCGACCGGCACCAGGTTGAGCCAGTCGGCGCCGGCGGCGAGCGGCGTGGCGGTGTCCAGGCCCAGCGCGCGGAGCACCGAGGCCTCGTCGCCCGCGGGGATGCGGTGCCGGGTGCCGTCGGACACGAGGTACAGCGTCCCGGCCGCCTGCACGAGCGCACCGGCACCGGGGTCCGCGACCGGGGCGGGGGCGTCGGGGTCGATGGTCAGCGCGGTGCCGCCGTCGGGCGCGACGCACGCCTCCCAGCCCGTCGCGGCGAGCCGGCTCGCCAGCGGGAGCTCGTCCGGGGCGCCTGCGATGCCGATGGTGGCGCCGCGCGGCGCGTCCGTGATGTCGTCCTCGCTGACGTCGACCACGTGGAACGAGCCGGAGTCGAGGACGAGGCGCGCGCTCGTCACGTTGAGCACCGGGTGCAGCGTGCCCTGGATCCCGACGTACCGGCTGCCGTCGCCCTCGACGATGATCAGCGACTGGTCGTCCCAGCCGTCCGGGAGCGTCGGGCTGAGCAGGCCGAAGCCCAGGCTGCCGAGCACCAGCAGCACCGAGAGCGAGACGCCCGCGACGACGCCACGCAGCGGCTTGGTGGGCTCGAGCTCCCGCCCGCCGGGTGCGCCGCTGGTGAACGCCGTGAGCAGCCGCCGACGGCTGTAGGTCTGGGCCTCGACGAGGTCGCGCTTGGACGCCACGGGTCAGACCAGGCCCGCCGCGACGACGCCGAGCGGCAGC
Source organism: Cellulomonas sp. PS-H5 (assembly GCF_019265565.1). Classification (NCBI taxonomy): domain Bacteria; kingdom Bacillati; phylum Actinomycetota; class Actinomycetes; order Micrococcales; family Cellulomonadaceae; genus Cellulomonas; species Cellulomonas sp. PS-H5. Next base: position 7,664 of record NZ_JAHVCI010000046.1, on the reverse strand, counting down.
AGCAGGGCCAGGCAGGCGATCTCCAGGAAGTCGCCGAGCCGCGCCAGGCCGACCCGGCGGCGCGGGGCGACCAGGCCGAGGCCGACGACGACCGCGGCGGCTGCGCCGGCGACGCCCACGAGCGCCGGGCGCCAGCCCGGGTGCTGCGCGGCGGCCACGACCGCGACGACGACGAGCAGCGCCACGGACAGCCCGACGGTGAGCAGCACGTCGAGCCGCGAGTAGGTCTGCCGCGTCGCGAGCAGCAGGCCCGCCGCGGCGAGCACGAGCAGCACGGTCCCGGCGACGCCGGTCGCGACCACCGCGGGCGCCGACACCAGGGCGAGCACCCCGATCGCGACCCGCAGCGCCACCTGGATGCGGTGGCCGGCGGCGAGCTGCGCCCGCACGCGGGCCGACTGCACCGCGGGCGGGTCGGCGAGGATCTCGGCGTCGTTGCGCGGCGACACCACGCGCAGCGGCGTGCTCGACAGCGCGAGCCACGGGACGCCGATGCTGGCCGTGGCGACGACGGCCACCACGACGGCGAGCACCTCGCCCGGGCGGGCGTCGGTCAGGGAGATCGCGGTCCCGGCCACGGCGAGCGCGAGGCCGCCGGCCAGCGGCGCGGCGCTCAGCTCGCGACGGTCGACCAGGGCGGGCATGCCCAGCAGGCCCGCGACCAGCACCCCGGTCCCGGCCAGCGCGGCGGGCCAGCCCCAGGACGGCGGGGCGGAGGTCGCGGTCAGCCCGGCGACCGCGGCCAGCACCGGCGCGGTGAGCACGAGCACCCGGCCGGCGGCGGGCTCGGTGCCCACGCGCCCGACGACGGCGCCCGCGACGAGTGCGAGCAGCGCCGCGAGCGCGGCGACGACCGGCGGGACGAGGGAAGACCGGTCGGCGCCGAGCAGCAGCGCGGCCCCGGCGAGCAGCAGCGCGCCGGCCGCCCACGCGGCGCTCAGCGCGGAGTCGCGCGGCGTCCACGGGGCGTACTGGTTCTCCACCGCGTCGGCGACGGCCTCCACGACGTCGTCGTAGATCCGCTCCGCCTCGCGGCGCGCGCCGGACTCCAGCGTGAGCACGGCGCCGTCCTCGACGCCCTCGGCGAGCAGGCTGCGCGCGGAGTCGATCGGCGTGCCGTCGGCCCGCACCAGGCGGTAGCCGCCGTGCGCGGTGGCGGCGTCCAGCAGGCCGAGCGCGCGGGCCAGGCCGGGGACGACCTCGGCCATCGGCACGGCCCCCGGGATGCCGAGGTCGAGGCGGCGGTCCCCGGCGGTCACCGACACCCGCACGAGCGTCCCCACGGACGTCGTGCTGGCGGGTGCGTCTGTCATCGGGTCCCCTGTACTCCCTGGGCAGGTCGGCGGTCAGCATAGCGACGGCAGCCGATCCCGCCCGCGGGGCGCACGGGTGGGCGCGGCCGTCCGGGTGGACTCGGGGGCCCGGCGCCCGGACGGCCGTCCCCCGCGCGGAGGGCGAAGCGCCCGGCAAATCGGACGACGGGTGACAGAACACGCCGGATGACTGGGCCGAACGGGTGATCCGTGACACCAGTCAGCGTGGTTGTCCACAGGGCGGGTGATCCCACCTGACGTGTCCGCGACCTGTCGGATAGCCTCGTCGCGGTTCCGGGGTCGAGTGAGCTCGGGCACAGGCGGCGCCGCAGGGGTGCACGTCAGGCAGGCCCACCGGGCCGTGTAGGGGGAGGTGACATGGCAGCAGAGGTCTCCGCAGCAGACGGCGCGCTCAAGCAGGGCGCCGACGCCGTGGTCCAGAGCCGTGGGGAGCTGCAGCGCGAGCTGAGCGCTCTCGAGGGCAAGCTGTCCGGCATCGGGTCGCACTGGCAGGGCCAGGGCGCCGTCGCGTTCAACGCGCTGATGGCCCGGTGGCGCGAGGACGCGAACAAGATCGTGTCCGCGCTCAACGAGTTCGAGGCCAACCTGCTCACCTCGCAGTCGACGTACACCGCGTCGGACGAGTCGCAGCAGTCCACCTTCAGCCGCCTTCAGGGCCGGCTGGGCTGACCGGGAGAGGACGAGACGATGGCTGACCTCAAGGTCAACTTCGGTGGCCTGTCCACCGCCGCCGCCGACATCCAGTCGAGCGCGAGCAACATCGAGTCCCGCCTGGCGGACCTCGACCGCTCCCTGCAGCCGCTGCGGGCCAACTGGTCCGGCGAGGCGTCGACCGCCTACACCGCCGCCAAGGCGAAGTGGGAGGCCGCGCTGACGGACATGAAGGCGCTGCTGGCCGACGTCGGCCGCGCGGTGTCGACCTCCGGTGAGGAGTACCAGTCCACCGAGCGGGCCAACGCCGCCCGCTGGTGAACCACCCCGGCCCCGGCGCCTGAGCGCGGGGCCGACCCAGCACGACCCGCGCGGTCGCGCCCGCCGTCACCCACGACGGCAGCGGCGCGACCGCGCGGCCATCGCGTCGCAGGGGGCGACGCGGACGAGACTTCTTGCGGAGGACGGACGTGGCAGGCGACGTCGAGGTCAGGACCCAGGTCCTGCAGGCCCGGCTGGGGCAGCTCGTGACGCTGTTCGACGACACGGACCGGCTGAAGGGGCAGATCGAATCCCTGCGCGGGAACCAGACCGGTGACGTGTGGCCGGACATCCCGAGCGTCCAGGAGTTCGCGACGCGCTACCGCGCTGCGCTCCAGGACGTCGAGACACGACTGAACGACATCCGGGACACGATCGACCGGTGCCGGCAGGCCCTCGCCGACAGCGCTCTCTCCCTGGAGCAGCAGGATGCAGCGGTCGAGGAGCAGCTGCGCCTGCTGGCAGAGCGCCTCGACGCGACGCCGGCTCCCGCTCCCGTGGTCTCGGGACGCCGGGCGGGGACCGCCTTCTGATGCGCTGTGAGCGAGAGGCCACCGCGGGCCTGGGGAGTCGAGCCGCGCTCACGCTCCTCGTGGCCGCGACGACCGTGGTCGCCGCGGGCGGGTCTGCCCTGGCCGCGGTCGCGGGCGCCGACGACGGCCGGTGGTACTACGAGGCCACCGGCATGGCCGACATCCACCAGAGCACCACCGGCGACGGCATCACCGTCGCCGTTCTCGACGGACGGGTCAACTCCGCAGTCGCCGACCTCACAGGCGCTGACGTGCAGCCGCACGAGCCGTCGTACTGCGCGGCGGAGACCGGTGGGCAGCCTTACCCGGCCACGTCGACGGACGCCGATGCCCAGCACGCGACGTCGATCGCCACGATGCTCGTCGGCACGGATGCAGGGCTCTCGGGACAGCCCGGGATCCCCGGCATCGCTCCCGGCGTCACCCTCCGCACCTACGCGGTGTACGTCGAGGGACAGCCGTGCGAGACGCCGGCCGGCCAGGAGGACCTGGCGGACGACGCCGTGCGAGACGCGCTCGGCGACGGCGCCGACATCATCCTCGTGCCCGGCACCCAGCAGATGTCGGCCGACGTGGTGGCTGAGGCGCAGCGCGCGGGCGCCATCGTGGTCGGTTCGGCGGGCAACGACGGGACGATCGTGACCGGCTTCCCGGCCACGCTGAACGGCGTCGTGGCGACCGGGACCATCACGTCGGACATGACGCTGGACGAGGGGAGCGTGTACGGGCCTCGGCTCGGTGTCGTCGCACCCGGCGCTCACATCCGCGCACTGTCACCGACGTGGGACAGCTACGGCACCACGACCGGTTCGTCCAACGCCGCCGCCTACACCGCTGGGGCGTTGGCCCTGCTGTGGTCGCTCCACCCTGACGCCACCGACGGTCAGATCCTGCAGGCACTCGTGCGGACCACCGACGGCGAGGTGAAGGACGCATGGCAGCACGATCCGAACTGGGGCTACGGGATCGTCAACACCCGCGTGCTCCTGACGGTCGACCCCACCACCTTCCCCGACGAGAACCCGTTCGTCTCCGACGAGCCCGACCTGCTGCCCACCGTCGAGCAGATCCTGGGCACCTCTGACGACGCAGGCGCCGGAGCGGAGGGCGAACCAGCGGACTCCGCGACCGAGGAGCCGGCCGTCGCGCCGGAGCAGGACGATCCCGCGTCAGGTTCGGCACTGCCGCTGATCCTGGGCGCCGCGGCCCTGCTGGTGGGCGCGATCGGTGCGGTGGCCTTCGCTCTGCTGCAGCGTCGTCGGAGAACGTCCCACGAGATCGACCAGCACGAAGCACCGCCGACCTATGCAAGGGGGAATCATGGGTGATCACGCCGAGCAGCTCGGCCGGGCCCGCGACGCGAACGTCGGCGTGATGGACAGCTCGGTCCGTCAGCTCTCGTCCTACTCGTCGAGCATCGAGCCGACCGTCGGAACGCTCCGTACCGTCGGAGGTGACACCGGCATCGAGGGCGCGAGCGCCGACGCCGCGGGCGAGCGCTTCGCAGCGCTCGCGCGAGAGGTCGCCGGCGTGGCCGACTACCTGACGACCATCGCCCAGGCCGGAGCGCGGGCGACGAACGCGATCGTCGCCGCGAAGGCTGCCTACGCCGACCTCCCTGCCGGCGAGCTCTCGTTCGCCGAGCGTGCTGGTCTGACCGCCGCCACCACCGTCGCGCTTCCTGGCATCGGCCCGGTGACCGGGGTGGTCGCCGGCGAGATCCTGTCGCAGCAGCGCGAACGCGCCCGCGAGGACAAGGCGGCCCAGGCGCTGAACGAGCTGAACACCGCCATGGGTTCGATCGCTCTCGTCCCTCCCGCGGACAGCTCTCGGAGCGACTTCGATCCCGGGACCGGGACCACCTCGCCCGGTGGCGGGACGGGTACGGGGGGTCCCGGCGTGTCGGGCGGCTGGTCCGGCGGCTCGTCCGGCGGCACCAGCCAGGGCGTCAACGCCTACTCCCCCGGCTCCGGCGGCAGCGCGGGACTCGTCGGGTCGTCGTGGACGCCCAGCGGCGGGTCGACCGGCGGCGTCGCGACCGGCTCAGGTGGTTCCGGCGGTAGCAGCTCCGGCGGCAACGTCAGCTCCGACCCGATCTTCACCGGCGGCGGCTCGACCGGCGGCGGCAGCGGCCTCGGCGGCGGCCATGTCCCCGGCTCCGGCGACGGCACCTCATCCGACGGCCTCGTCGGCGGCACCATCCCGGGCGGCTCCGGCACGGGCGGCGGCGCGTTCCTCGGCGGCTCCGGCTCGTCGGGCAGCGGTGGCGCGAACAGCCTCGCCGGCCTCGGCGCAGGCGGTCTCGCGGGCGGCCTGACCATCGGGGGCGCGGCACTCGGCGGCGCGGGCCTCAACCGGCTCGCCGCCGGCGGCGCCGGTGGCATGGGCGGAGTCGGTGGGCTCGGCGGCGCGGGTAGCGTCGGCGGCCTCGGCGCTGCGACGGGCGTCCCGCTCGGGACGGTCGGTGCAGGCACGTCCGGCTCCGGCCTGTCCGGCTCGACCTCCGCCCTCGTCCAGGGCTCGCAGGCCGGCGCCGCGGGCGCCGGCGCGTCCGGTGCCCGCGCGGGCGGCATGATGGGCGCCCCGATGGGCGGCGGCGGCGGTGCGGGAGCCGCCAAGGGCTCCAAGCGCCGCGGCTCCGGCGGGCTGCTCGCCCCAGACATCGACGTCGAGGAGGGCGCCGAGCGTCCCGACCTGGGCGCGGCCGCCCGGGCCGGCGGGCGCGACTCGCTCCGGTCCGCAGCCCCGGTGTCCGGCGTCGTGGACGACGACCAGGACGACTGGTGAGTCCGGCGCGCGGCCGGCGGGCGGCGGCGTGAGCCGCACCACCGGCCGCGCGCGTCGTCGCTGCCGTCGGCCCGCGTTCACAGTTGCGACAGCCGTGGCTGCTGCCGCCGCCGCGACGGTGCTCGGTCAGGGCCAGGCCGCCGCAGCGGTCCCGGGCGCGGACGACGGGCGCTGGTTCTACGAGGCGACGGGCCTCGCCGAGCTCCACCAGCGCACGACCGGCGCCGGCGTCACCATCGCGGTGCTCGACGAGGCGGTGAACCTGGAGGTCGCCGACCTCGCGGGCGCCGACGTCCAACCGCACGAGCCGTCGTACTGCGCCGCCGAAGAGGGCGGAGAGGCGTACCCCGCCACCTCGGTCGAGGCCGTGGCGAAGCACACCACGTCGATCGCCACGATGATCGTGGGCACCGACGCGGGCGCCGGGGGCGCTGCCGGCATCCCGGGCGTCGCTCCCGGAGCGACCGTCAGGACCTACGCGGTCCGTTACGGCGACCTACCGTGCGAGACGCCCGCAGGGCAGGAGAACGAACAGGACGACGCCATCCGTGACGCCATCGCCGACGGCGCGGACATCATCGCCGTGCCCGGGGCCGGGCGGTTCACGATGGACGGCGTCGCCGAAGCGCTGCGCGCAGGTGTCATCGTGGTCGCCGCTGGAGGCAACGACGGAGCCCTGACGGGGATGCCCGCCATCGCGAATGGTGTCGTGACCGTGGGGACCGTCACCTCAGACGTCACCCTGGCCGAGGGCAGTCCGGTCGGGCCGTCGCTGGCCGCCGTCGCCCCCGGGGCGAAGATCCGCGCGATGCGCGACGACTGGAGCACGTACGGGACCACGACGGGGTCGTCGAACGCCACCGCGTACACCGCGGGAGCACTCGCCCTGCTCTGGTCGATCTACCCGGACGCGACAGACGGCCAGATCATCCAGGCGTTGATCCACACCACCGACGCCGAGGTGAAGGAGACACCGGCCCGCGACATGGAGTGGGGCTACGGCACCGTCAGCCCTCGAGGGCTCCTGTCGGTCGACCCGACCACGTACCCGGACGAGAACCCTCTCCTGCGAGACGACGGCACCCTGCCCCTGATCGCCGATGTCGTCGGCGGAGACGAGCCGACCGCGACGCCGGCCGGCGAGCCCGCCGGCGAAGCAGCCGACGGTGACGCGGCGGCCGACACCGCCACGCCGATGCCCGGCTCCGGGATCCCGGCGGGCGCACTCGTGGCGGGCGCGGTCGGCATCCTCCTGGTAGCCGGCACGGCAACCGCGGTCGTTCTCGGCCGACGGCGTGGGGCACGGCCGCCCGGGGCCTGACCGCCGGCACGCGATGCGCCCGATTCGGTCCGCGCCGCAGGCAGAGAGCAGAACCGCACGCGACCAGGCACGTCGAGGTGTTTGATCCGAGAGCACGAACGCGTCGGTGCCGGTGCCCGCGGCCGACGTCGAGCGAGCCGATAGGTCCCCCCCTGATCTCCGCGACGCGGAGCTCAGCCCCGCGCCGCCCCCGGCGCGTCGATCCGCACCCCGCGGTCGCCCACCTGGATCGTCGACCCCGACGGGACCAGCACCCGCTGGTCCGCCGGCACCGGCACGACCCGCCCGCCGGGCAGCCGCAGCGTCGTCCCGTTGCCGGAGCCGGCGTCGGAGACCCAGAAGGTGCCGTTGTCGATCCCGAAGCGCGCGTGCGTGCGCGAGACGCTGCGCTCCGGGTCGTCCACCACGATGACGTGGTCGCAGCGCTCGCCGGCGGCCGGGCGCGGGGCGCGGCCGATCAGCCCGGGACCGGTGACGGACATGACCTGGCCGGTGTCGAGGGTGACCAGGAACGGGGACGGCTGCGCCTGGTGGTGCACCACCCGCGAGGCGACGGGCTCCGGGGCCGGCTGGGCCGGGACCACGGGGCGGATGCCGACGGACGCGGCCTCCGCGGCGGGCTGCGCGGCGGCGGCCGGGGGCTGCTGCGGCTGGTCCACCGCCGGGGCCGCGGGCGCCTGCGCGGCGGCGGCACGGGCGGCGCGTCGACCGGTCGGC